>CACZNU010000001.1 GCA_902782615.1 Oscillospiraceae bacterium
CCGTGTGGAGTTCAATCCCAACGGCACCGCCAAGGCCGATCCCGTGACGCTGCAGACCGCCGAGCCCGACATCTTCGTGGGCGGCGACGTCTATACCGGTCAGAAGTTCGCCATTCACGCCATCGCTGCCGGCAAGGAGGGCGCCATCTCCCTGCACCGCTGGGTCCACGAGGGCGTCACCCTGACCATGGGCCGCGACCGCCGTGTCTACCGCGCGCTGGACAAGGAGAATATCCTGATCGATCCTCAGGGCGTGGACGGCGGTTCCCGCCAGATGCCCGGCTACAATGCCGCCCGGGAGCGCACCTTCGGCGACACCCGCGTCACCTTTACCGAGGAGCAGGTGAAGAAGGAGACGGCCCGCTGCCTCAGCTGCGGCGCCACCAAGGTGGACCAGTACATGTGCATCGGCTGCGGCCTGTGCACCACCAAGTGCGCCTTCGATGCCATCCACATGGTGAAGATGCGCGACTGGGAGGCCGGCAAGTTTGAGACCATGCCCATCAAGGTAGCCGAGCAGGTGGTGAAGAAGGCCGGCAAGATCATTGCTAAGCCCTTCAAGAAGTAATCGCCTATGCATGAGATGGGTCTGGCGGACGCCATGATGAAAACGGTGGACCGCATTGTTAAAAACGAGGGCGACGTGGTGGTGCGCAGCATCACCGTGGAGCTGGGGGATCTCAGCGGCGTGGTGCCCCGCTTCCTCTCCGAATGCTGGGAGGCGGTGGCGGACGGAACGCCCTTTGCCGGAACGGAGCTGATCCTCCACAGCGTGCCGGCCACGGCCCGCTGCCTGGACTGCCAGGAGACCTTTGTGATCCACACCGATGACCTGCGCTGCCCAAAATGCCGCAGCGACAAGCTCAAGCCTCTGAGCGGACAGGACATGACCATCGCGGAGATCGAGATCTGCGATCGGGAGGACCCGGAGGAGACCCTGTAAAAACGAAAAAGCGCCCCCGGCTCACTTTTGTGGGCCGGGGGCGTTGCCTGCTTGTTCAGTTTTCACGGATCCAGATGAAATTGTCCATGAGGTCGATGCGCTCGATGGCAGCGTCCACCACGGTGGGAATGCCCATGATGTCGGTGAAGATCAGCTTGCCGTCCTGGGTACGGACGCTGGCGATATTCTTGCACAGGGGCTCCGGTTTTTCATTCCGGATGGCATATACGGTGGAAAGACACACGGCTCATTCCCCCTTCAGCAGGGCCAGGGCCCGGGCCAGCTTTTCGTTGCTGCGCTCCAGATCGTCCACGGCGTCGTGGAGCAGGGCGGCGGCCTCGCCCTTCACGCCGTGGGCCAGCTCGTGGAGCTCCTGGGCGTGGTGGCGGCTGTGGCCCACCATATAGGTCAGCAGGGCCAGCGTCTCCTCGGCCGACACCTGGTCGTGATGGCCGTGGGGATGGTCATGGTCGTGAGTATGTTCGCACATAAGGGCGCCTCCTCGGTCGTTTTTCCCATTTTACCATGCGCCGCAGGCAAAAGTCAATCGCCCGAAGCGGAACGGGGTGGGACAACCCCCGGTGGAGGATAAAAAAGCTGTGCAATTTCGACAGTTTCCGTTGACATCTATCCGCATATTCTATATAATTTTACTGTATATTGTGGCTCCATATGGGCCGTAAGCGTAGGAAAATGAGGAGGATGCGTCCATGCGGGATCTGAAACACCTGATCTTCTTTGAGAATCTGCTGCAGGAGGCCAACAACGACCTGGTCAAGCAGGCCCGGAACGAGGGGCGGAAGGCCCTGGGCTACACCTGCTACTTCATGCCGGAGGTCCTGCTGGACCTGCCGGGCTGCTTCGGCGTTCGCCTGCGGGCGCCCCGCAGCGGCTCGCCGGACATGGCCACGTATTACATGTCAAACCGCACCTGCCACTATGGCCGCAGCCTGATGGAGCGGGCATTGGAGGGCGGCTACAACTTTCTGGACGCCCAGATGGCCACGGAGACCTGCACCGTCACTTGCCGGTTCCAGGAGCATCTGGAGCGGATGAACATCATCCAGAACCCGGACTTCTTTTGCGAGTTCTGCGATGTACCTTTCAAAAAGAGCGAGAACAGCTATCTCCACTTCCGCAAACAGCTCCAGGCCCACGTGCTGGACAAGCTCCATGAGAAGTTCGGCATCGACACCTCCGACGAGGCGCTTCTGACCGCCATCCGGCAGCACAACGAGGTCTGCCGTCTCATCACCGAGATCGGCAATTACCGGAAGCTGGACGAGCCCACCATCACCGGCTATGAGTTCCATGTGATCCAGCTGGTGAGTCTGGTGTGCCCGAAGGATCTGATCCTGCCCTATCTGCGGGAGACGGCGGAGGAGATGAAGACCCGTGAGCCGGACAAAAAGCGCACCTGGCGGGTGAAGGTGGCCCTCTCCGGTGCGGAGAACGACGATCCCGACTTCACCAAGCTCATTGAAAGCTGCGGCGCCCGGGTGGTGGCGGACCGCTACTGCTACGGCAGTTTGCCCGGCCGGGAGGAGATCCGGGTGGCTGAGGGCCAGGCGCCTCTGGATGCCATCGCCCGCCATTATCTGGAGACCAGCATGTGTCCCCGGTTCATGCCTCAGGATCTGATGCGGGGCCGCAAACAGTACTTGGCCGACGTGGTGAAGGAGTACAAGGCCGACGGCCTCATCGTGGCCTCCAACAAGTTCTGCGAGTACTGGAGCTATGAGCGCACCATGGACGCGCTGATCCTGCCCCGCGACTTCGGCATTCCCACCTGCTCCATCGAGAAGGAATACGTCAACTCCGCCTCCGGCCAGCTGCGCACCCGGTTCCAGGCCTTTATCGAGAGTGTGGAGATCAAGAAGATCCAG
>CACZNU010000002.1 GCA_902782615.1 Oscillospiraceae bacterium
ATCTCGCCGAAGGTAGCGGAGTAGTTGACGCCGCTGCCGCTCCAGGTGAGCATTGTGTTGAAGTTCTTCAGGCCCTGCCAGGAAAACAGATTGTTGGCGAAGCCGTCGTGGGTACCGTCGTAGTTGGTGAAGGCCACCAGGATCATGAACACGATGGGCATCACCGTGAAGATCAGAATGCCGGACAGGGGTAGGGCCAGCAGCGTCTTGTGGAACTGATCGTCCACCAGGGAGCGCAGGTCGTCCTTGCCGCTTCTGAGTTTTTTGCCGGACTTCAGGATCTGCTCCGAGAGCTTGTTCTGCTTGATGTTCATCCGCCAGGTGTATATGAAGGCGACGATGAAGAAGATGGTCAGCACACCATAGAGCAGGATCTTAAAGGAATTGTCGTGATAGTGGGTGATGTACGCATCATACAGGGGATCGTACTCCTTGGCCGGGCCCTGGTGGCCCAGAGAGGGCAGCATGCTGAGCCAGTAGCCGCCGGAGAAGATCATGTAGAAAATAAAGACCGCCTCAAAGAGGAGGAACATGATGCCACGCAGGATCTGCCCGCGGGCAATGGAGCCGAAGCCCATCACCAGATAGGAGGTGCGGGTCTTCCAGTCGCCGTTTTTGAAGGTCAGCACCAGGTCGGAAAACTCAGTGCCGATGCCGACGCCGATCTTCCGGAAGAAGGCGCCGATATTTTTTATGAATTGTACCAGAGCTTCGGGAATGCCGCAGAAAAACGACACCAGGCGGTAGAGGAATTTCTGCCCCTTCGACAGTCTCAGGTATTCCAGATCGCTGTATCTTTTCATAGAATAGCCCCTTTGATAAAAAGCGGTAGGAGCCAGAGAATGGCTCCAACCGCTTTCCGTTTACACAGTTTCAGCCAAAGTCAGTCTTTTTTAAACTTTGGATCGTATCGGGAGAACTGCGTGTTTTCGATTAGCCCTCGATCAGAGTGACCTCACCGCTGTCGCCGCTGAGAACCAGCTGGACGATATAGGTGCCGTCAGCCTCGACGACCACGTTGTCGGCGGGGAAGTTCACATCCCAGCTGGCGCCCTGACGGCACTTCAGCTCGTCGCCGGCCTTCAGCTCCAGAGCCTCGGACTGGAAGGTGCCCTCAGCGGTCTCGGTCATGGGGAAGTCGGTATCCCAGTTGGTGCCGCAGATGGCGCCGATGACGGACCAGGCATTCTTCTGCTCGTCGGTCATGTTGAAGAGCTCGTTGATCTTGGCGGAGTAGTTGTCCAGAGCAGCCTGCAGACCAGCCTCGTCGGTAGCGGCCTTGACGTCATCGCCGATGACCTTGGCGATATCCCACCAGGCACCGTGGATCTGGCCCTGAGGCACAGAGTAGGGGGCCTGAGCCAGCAGAGCGGCCAGACCGGGGTTGGCCTGAACGGCGTCGGAGCCCTGGGCAGCGATGTTGGCAGGACCCCAGGACAGGGCCTCGAAGCGCTCCATCTGACGGGCCTCGTCGGTCAGGTACTGGGCCAGCTTGTGCAGAGCGGCGGACTTGGCAGCGTCGGTCTGGGGCTTGACGCCCAGCAGCTTGCAGCCATTGTAGGAGCCCATGTGATAGGACTGACCATCGACCTCGAAGGAGGGCAGGTCGGCCAGGCCCATGTTGTCGCCCAGGATGCCCTTGACGGTGTCATAGTCCCACATACCGGTGACGACGACAGCGGAATCGCTGGCGAAGTCGGCGCCCTTGGAGGAGCTGACGTGCATGGGGGAATCCAGCAGCTTCTTCATACCCTTGACGGCGATCAGGCCCTCGGGGGAGTTGAAGGTATCCTTGACGTCCACAAAGGCGCCGTCGTCATCGGTGGTCCACTCGGACACGCAGCCGGTGGCGAAGAAGAAGGAAGCCAGGTACCAGGCAGAGCTCTGCAGCTCCATGGAGAAGTACTTGTTGGCGGCCTCGCAGTCAGCGATAATGGCCTCCAGACTGTCCACGTGATCCTCGGAGACAACGCTCTTGTCATAGTACATAAAGTAGCCGTTGTCGGCGGTCAGGGGATAGGCATACAGGCTGTCGCCGGAGGTGGCGGCTGCCACGACGCCGGCGGCGTTGGCCTTGGCCACGGCCTCACCGGCGGCCACGCCCAGCTGGCTCAGAGCGCCGGCCTGCACCAGGCGGGCAAACTGATCCTGCGCGAAGAAGTACAGGTCGCCGCCGGCTTCCACGTCGGTGACCATGTTGGTGCCCGCGTCAGCCTCGCTGACGGGCTCCACGGTGGCGTTGAAGGTAATGCCATCCTCGTTGGAGCTGTTGAAGTCGTTGATCTGCTTCTTGGTCAGCTCCACAGCGGCCTCGGGGGCCCAGACAGTGATGTCATAGGTGCCGCCGATGGTCTTGTCGCCGCCCTCGGGGGCGGGGTTGCTCTTGCCGCCGCAGGCTACCAGAGACAGAGCCATGACGAGGGCAAGAACCATTGCAAGAACTTTTTTCATCTTTATTCCTCCTGTTTTTTTGTTCGGTGTTCCTCGCACCGGTGTGCCGCGGAGCAGCCCTCTCCCCGTTTTGGAGGGGGAAGGCACAGCTTGTCGCCTGCTCCACAACATTTAATTATATTATACTAACAATTATGTCAATTGTCCACCCATTTTTCCTATCTTTCCCTTTTATGTTTTCCACAAAACACAGGTATCGCGTTTGGTGATAATGCCTGCTCTTCTGGATACTCCTCCGGTCAACTCTGGGAGTTGAGCCGGGCGCTGTCGATCTTGCCCCAGGCGCCGTTTCCCTCGCCCTGGCACTTCACGTAGATGCCCACCGTCAGCTCCTGCCCCTCCGCCGCCGTGATATTCCGGACCTCGCCGGTATCCCAGCTGCCGTAGGACGTGATGGTCATGGGCGCTTTGGCCACGATCTCCCCGTCCACCTTGGCGTAGGCGTAGATATCCGTCTTGCCGCAGTCACCGCCCATGATGGAGACGGCAAACTTGTAACTGCCGGCCGGAAGCCGCTCCGGCGTCTGCTCCAGGGTGAATTCCACGCTGTCACTGGCGGCGCTCCAGAAGTGCATATGCCAGGAGCCGTCCAGAGAATCGGTGAGCTTATCCTCCACGTACAGCTCATCGGTACGCCCCAGCTCCGTCAGGCTCCAGCCGGTGAGATCTCCCGTTTCAAAGCCGGGGTTTGTGAGGAAGTTAAACTCGATCATGGAGATCCGGCACCGAGCCTCCAGACCGCCGGCGTCACCGGTGATGTCGTAATCCGCCACGCCGCCGGCGTACATCCTCTGCAGCATGGCGTCGTCCACGTCCCAGGTGACGGGCACCGCCTGGCGGCTGTCGTCGGTCATGACGGCATTGACGGTCTCCGGCAGTTCAATGCTCCCCGCCAGATCCACCGCCAGCATCGTGTCATCGATGGCGTCGGCCACAGGCGCGATCTCATTGCCGCAGCGAACCAGGCCGAACACCTTCAGCGACTCCAGCGGATGGCCGTCGGGGCCGAACATGGCCTGGTTGTCCACGGCGCTGCCGCCGTAGTACTTGCCGGCGTCGTCGGGGTCATAGGAGGCGGCGTAGCTGCTGGCCCAGCCGGAGCCGAACTCCTCCCAGAGCTTGTGGTTCTCCTCCCAGGAGGCGGTGCCCACGGTGATCCAGGCGCCCTCCCAGTAGACCACGCCGATACCTTTCGGCACATGGGCCACCGTATCAATCACGTTGCGGACGGAGTTGGCCTGACCCTGGACGGTAAAGGGATAGTCCTTGGTGTAGGTACCGCCGTCGGAGATGGTGTTGCCGTTGAAATCCGTGTCCTCCCCGGTGTATGCGTAGGAGGTCTCCATCACCATGACCTTCTTGCCGTAACGCTGGGAGATATCTGTCAGCACGGAGGAGAGGTTCTCCAGCGTGCCGTGCCAGAAGGGGTAGTAAGAGGAGGCAAACACATCGTAGTCTACCTGGTAGTAGTCCAGCTTCTTGGCGTACTCGGCGTAGGCCCCGGCCTTTTCCGGGTTGGCGAAATG
This sequence comes from Oscillospiraceae bacterium, assembly GCA_902782615.1. Taxonomy (GTDB): domain Bacteria; phylum Bacillota; class Clostridia; order Oscillospirales; family Oscillospiraceae; genus Vescimonas. Next base: position 3,978 of record CACZNU010000002.1, read on the forward strand.
AACTGCCACCAACGCCTCCGGATACACCTCCCGGATGGCCTGGGAACCGGCCTGCATGATGTACTGGATGTTGAACCAGGTCTTCTCTCCGCACATGGCGCCGTTGGTCTCGTTGCCCACCTGCACCATGCCCACGTCCACCTTGGCCTTTTTCAGCTTCTGCAGGCAGTCCCGGGTGTACTCATAGGCGGCCTGAGTCTTGGTCTCGATGTCCATATCCTTCCAGGCCTTGGGCACCATCTGCTTGCCAGGGTCGGCCCAGAAGTCGGAGTAGTGGAAGTCCACGATCAGCTTCATGCCGTACTTCGTGGCCCGCTTGCCGATCTCCACCGCCGTGTCGATGTCGTTGTTGCCACCGCCGTAGCCACGGCCCTGGCCGTCATAGGGGTCGTTCCAAACCCGCACCCGGATGTGGGTGACGCCGTTCTCCGCCAGCGTCCGGAAGATGTCCTGCTCTTCCCCGTCAAAATTGTAATATTTCACGCCGCTGCGCTCCTCGGCGATCACCGAGGAGGCGTCCATACCCAGGATGAAGTCCTCCGGCAGGTCCTCCACCGCCTTGACATGCAGAGAGTCGCTGCTGATCTCATGGCTGACAGGCACAGCCGATCCGCCGCAGGCGGCCAGCATGGGCGCCAGCAGCAGGGCGGACAGAATACAGCACAGCTTCTTCATGGTTTTTCCTCCTCGTTTAAATCCAGCAGCCGCTCCGCCACAGCGATGGCCGCGTCGTCTCCCGTTCCGTTCAGCGCCGATACGTGGACGGAATTTACGCCGAAGAACAGGTAGTAGTCCTCCCCCGTCGCGCCGGGCACGGCGTAGGTTATGTATCCGTCCGCTCCGCCGGTTCCCGCGGCGGCGTCATAGATCCGAATGCCGCCCAGAGCGTCCGTCACCCTGCCTTCCGTCAGGGGCAGTCCGTCTGCCGGGACAAAGGAGTCCCGGTATGTCCCCGCCTGGGAGGCGGAGACGATATAGAGATCCGCCCCCAGCAGGGTACTTTCGTCAAACATGGCGTAGGTGAAGGGGTGGACCTTGATCATCCGGATCCCCTCCGGCATGGTCTTCTCAAGTTCCACCGCCAGATCCCTGTCCCGGCAAGCCGGGGCCTCCACAAACACCGTCACCTTCTTCACCGGTCGGGTATCGGTGACGAAGGTAAAGATCCACCCCCACAGCAGGGCCGCCAGAAACAGCCACAGCAGGTAGATATGCAGTTGTGAGGCGATATTTTTAAGTACTCTCATGATGCACCACAAAGGCGGTCACATAGCCGCCGGCCACGTCCAGCTCGCAGATCCGCTCTTCCCCACCCAGTACCCGCTCCAGGGCGGTGGCGCGGCAGGCGTCCACATACAGGTGGCGGGTTCGGTCCCTCTCCGTCACCGTCAGACGGCGGACAGAGATGCTCTTATGGATCCGCACGGTCTCCCTTTCCATTTTTACCCGGCCCCGGATCACTGTCTTCTCCGCTGCCAGCATCCGCCGGGCGTGATCCCCCTCATGAGCCAGAGCGGCCACCGTGAAGGTAGACAGATAGATGACCACCCAGCCGGCCGCGGCAAACACCGCCACGGCCCACAGCTCCATTCTGTCTGCGTTAGCCGTGTTGGTAAAGACGCAGAAAAGGACGCACGCAACCAGGGCCGCAACGGCGATCAGCCACACTGCGGTCCTCCAGGCGTCGTGCCTCCTCTTCAGATTCTCCGGATCCTCCGGATGATACAGCTCTGTCTTCGTATACATGTGGCTATTATATCATAAATTTTTCGGCGCGCAACGACACATCCGTCCCTTCTCGGCAAAAACACACCGCCGCAGCCCCTCCTTGACAAGCTAACCCGCATTTAGTAGTATGAAAAAAATGAAACGATCGGGAGGTCACCGCTATGAAAAGAACGATTTCCCTCCTGCTGGCGGTTTTGCTTCTGAGCGGCAGTCTGCTGACGGGCTGCGGACAGGCCATGGACGCTTCGGGCAAGTACCCCCTCAGCAAGAGCGGCGAGGCAACCATCAACGACAAGAACCTGCTGACCGGCTTCCAGGCCGAGGACAACAGCCGGGTGTTTTACGAGATCTTCGTGGGCTCCTTCTCCGACTCCGATGGGGACGGTGTGGGCGACCTGCGGGGCATCATCAACCGCATGGACTATCTCAACGACGGCGATCCCGACTCCGGTCTCAGTCTGGGTGTGGAGGGCATCTGGCTCACCCCCATCTTCCAGTCCCCCTCCTACCACAAGTATGACGTGACCGATTACTATACGGTGGATCCCGCCTTCGGCACCCAGGAGGATCTGCAGGAGCTGATCGACTTATGCCACCAGCGGAACGTGAAGCTGATCCTGGATCTGCCCATCAACCACACGGGCGCTCTCAACCAGTGGTTCACCAAATTCATATCCGCCCACCGGGCCCACAACACCCGGGACGAGTACTACTATTTCTACTCCTTCTACACCAAGGGCGGCAGTACTACTCCCCCGGGCGGCTATGCCCAGCTGTCCGGCACCGAGGACTACTACGAGTGCAACTTCTCCGGTGACATGCCGGAGCTGAACTTCGACACTCCCGCCGTCCGCACCGCTGTGGTGGACGTGGCAAAGCACTATCTGGATATGGGAGTGGACGGCTTCCGTTTTGACGCCGCCAAATATGTGTACTTCGGTGACAACGGCCGCAGCACCGCCTTCTGGGACTGGTATCTGGGACAGCTGCGGCTCATCAAGCCCGACATCTACACCGTGGCGGAGGTGTGGGACGGCGACGGCATCACCGATCTCTACTACAGCTCCACCAACTGCTTTGACTTCTCCCTGTCCCAGTCCAGCGGTCTCATCGCCGAAACCGCCAAGGCCGGACAGGTGGACCGCTTCACCGGCTATACCCAGAGCTACATCGACCGGATCACATCCATCCGGGATGGGGCCATGCCGGTCTATTTCATCACCAACCACGACATGGACCGGGCGGCCGGCTTCCTCACCGTGGCAAGCGGACAGATGAAGATGGCCGCCAATCTGTATCTGCTCTCCCCCGGCTCCCCCTTCATCTACTACGGCGAGGAGCTGGGCATGCGGGGCTCCCGGGGCGGCGCCAGCACCGACGCCAACCGCCGTCTGGCCATGGTCTGGGGTGACGGCGACACGGTGACGGATCCCAGCGGCACCACCTATCCCGTCTCCAACCAGGTGGAAAACGGCGCCATGGAGCAGATGGGCGACGCCGACAGTCTCTACAACTACTACAAGCGCCTCATCATGATCCGCAAGGCCAACCCGGCCATCGCCCGGGGCGAGTATCAGGCCCTCTCCCTGCCCAACACCAAGGTGGGCGGCTTTATCGCCACCTGGGAGGGCGAGACCGTCTGCGTTCTCCACAACACCACCCTCAATGAGGTCCAGCTGGACCCCGTCGCCATCTCCGCCGGCCTCATGCCCGAGGTCAGCGCCTCCGTGGGCCAGGGGGAGGCGACGCTGGAGCCCGGTACCCTGACAATCCCCGCCCAGACCAGTGTGGTGCTGCGTCTGTTCCCGGGAGAGGATTGATCCCCCGTTCTCTTTTCTACAGCGAAAAACCCGTGTGGGAAGCTTCCCACACGGGTTTTTGCTGTTATTGTGTCCTTACGCTTCCCTGCCCTGCTCGGCCAAATAGTCCAGGATGCTGTGGGCGGCGATATTGCCCTCCCCCACCGCCTTGGCGATCTGATAGGGCGCGCCGGTGCAGTCGCCGGCGGCAAAGCAGCCAGGCAGATTGGTGGCCATATGGCGGTCCACCACAATATGAGGTCCCTCCAGCGTCAGGCCCGGCAGCAGCGTGGTGGGGGCGATGGCGCTGCGCAGGCAGAACAGGCCGTCCACCGGCACCTCCGTGCCGTTGGCCAGGGTGATGCCCGTCAGACGCATGCCGCCCTGCACCTGGCGGATGGGACTCTTCAGCTGCTCTACGTTGGGCGCCTCCACCTCACAGCCGGGATAGCCGGCGTACAGGTAGACCTTGGCAGCCATCTCCGCCAGATACGTCACCTCAGGCTCATAGCGCTTGGCGCCGCAGAACACGGCGATGGTCTTGCCCCGGTAGAACATGCCGTCGCAGGTGGCGCAATAGCTGACGCCCATACCCACCAGCTCCTTCTCCCCGTCAAAGCCCCGGCCCGGCACCACGCCGGTGGCCAGCAGCAGGGCTCTGGCCTCGTACATCTCGTTGTTGGCCAGGAGCATATACCGATCCTTTAACCGGGAGATGTTGGTCACAATCCGGTCGGTGATCTCCAGACCCATCTGGGCAGCGTGGGCGCGGAATTTCTCGTTCAGTTCCCGGCCCGACACCAGGCCCAGTCCGGGATAATTGCCGATCTTCTCGGATTTTTCCACCTTGCCGCTGAAGTCGCCGGAACCGAACCAGATGACCTCCTTGCCCCGCATCTTCAAATTGATGGCCGCGGACAGGCCCGCCGGGCCGGTGCCGATGATCGCCGCATCAAACATATCGCTACCTCCTCGATTCTTTCGTTGTGGATAGCTTACCCGCTTTCCCCGCGAAAAGCAAGGAATAAATTGTAAACAAACCCGTCCGGCTGGGGCCGGACGGGTTTGGCTCATTCAGCAGCGGATATTCCGCATGATGCTCTGGGCGCTGATCTGGGGCGGGATGCTCATGGTCATGGCGCCGCTGTACTGGACGATGACGCTCTCACCCCGGCGAAAACGCCGGGCACGGGGCGTGTTGACCCGCACCTCCTGCCGGGTGCGGCAGTCCCGCACCAGCAGATGATCCCGGTGGACGTGGAGAACACGGCCCACCAGAACGACGGAATCCCGGTCCATTGGTACACCTCCTCACAGGTACTGTTACAGCCTATGCAGGAAGGTGACAAACCGCTATTCGCTCCTCTTCTCCCCACCCTCGGGCATGGGGTGGTAGTCGAACACGCTCAGGTGCATGAGATGGGACAGATGCTCCAAGGCCGTGATGCCGGCGATGCTGTTGCCCTTCTCATCCAGAGCCGGGCCGTAGATGCCGATACCCATGCGGCCCTTGACACCGCAGGTGATGCCGCCGCCCACGCCGCTCTTGGCGGGGATGCCCACCTTGACGCCGAACTCGCCGGAGCCGTCATACATACCACAGGTGAACATGATGCTGTTGACAGTGCGGATATGCCGGGGATGGACCAGCTGCTCACCGGTAAAAGGATTCCGCCCGTCGTTGGCAAGAATCAGGCCCAGGCCCGCCAGGCTCTTGGCGGTGACGTTCAGGGAACACATTTTGATGTAAAGATCCAGGGTGTGCCGGGGATCCGCCTGGAGCACCCCCTTGCTCTTGAGCAGGTAGGCGATGGCCCGATTCCGGTCGCCTGTCTCCCATTCGGACTCATAGACCAACCGGTTGAGGGTGATACCGTCGTCCATGCAGAAGCTTCTGGTGATGCCCAGCAGCTCCTCAAAGGAGAAACGGGTGGACAGCAGGCTGGCGATCTGGATGGCGCCGGCATTGATCATGGGGTTATAGGGCAGGTTGCTGGCGGTGTCCAACTTGATGATAGAGTTGAAGGAATCGCCGGAGGGCTCCATCTTCACGTGGGAAAAGGTCTTGGCGAACCCAAAGGACCGCAGGGCCACCGCCAGCATCACCGTCTTGCAGATGCTCTGCATGGAAAAACGGGTCTCCACGTCGCCGTGGGACAGGAAACTCCCGTCCTTCTTCAAAAGGCAGATGCCGAAAGCGCGGTAATCCGCTTTTCTCAGCTCCGGGATATAGTCGGCCACTTTGCCGCAGCCCACCATCTCCCGGCCGTTTTCGTAGGCCTCGAAGAACACCTGCTTGAAGGCCTCCTCGTCGCCATATGGGAACTCCTCCCGTCCGTAAGTGGGATATTTTGCCACGCCTCTTTCCTCCCTCCCGCTCAAGTCGGGTCATCTCTTCTATAATACAGGGAAAACGGATCCGCCCGCAGTTGGCGGATCCGTTGAAGGCTCTTACGCAATGCCCAGGCTCTGCTTCATCAGATTCAGGGCCGCCTCCGGGTACCGCTTGCTGAGGACACCCAGGGAGGCCATAATATAGTGGTTGTCAAAGAGAAGCTTCACCTTGCCCGGCTTGGGATAGAGCATCATGCCGTTCTTGTTGCAGTCGGCGATCCGCCGGGCAATTTCCTCGTGATGGGGCAGGCGAGTCAGAGCACCGCCGGTGCCGATGAGATACCGCAGCACGGTCAGATCCTTGCCCTCGGCGATGGTCTGGCGGCCCTTGGGGGTGTAGATATACCGCAGATGGCCGGCGTGGCGCGTCACCGCTGTGATGCCCGCTTCCAGGCACAACCGCTCCGTCAGTTGAAACTGTTCCTCCGTGTCAGGGATGGGCTTGTAGCTTGCCATGACGGCGTCCATGTCGATGCCCAGCTCTTGCCGGAGCTTATCCGTTCCGATCATGTCGATGAGGTTTTTGGCATTGACAAAAAGGCCCAGGTCCCCTTCCACGGTCCGCTTGGCAAAGGGTTCCGGTGTGGTCTGCAGTACGGCGATCTCCTCGGAGCCGGCGGTAACGGAGTGGACGTCGGTGGTGGCGCCGCCGATATCGATGACGGCCAGGTCGCCCAGCTCCCCATAGAGCATCTGGGAGGCCTCCATCACCGCGCCGGGGGTGGGGATGATATTGCCGGTGACCATATCCCGGATGTGCTCCATGCCCGCCGCCTTGACGATGTGCTCCTCGAACACGCTGTGGATGATCCGCCGGGCCGGTTCGATGTTCAGAAGGTCCAGCTTGGGGTAGACGTTCTCCGTGATGTAGCAGGGGATGCCCGCCTCACGGAAGATCTTCTCGATCAGGTGCTGGTTCTGGATGTTGCCGCCGTAGATCACCGGGGTTTTGAGGCCCGAAGCGGCCAGCAGCCTGGCGTTGTAGATGGCCGTCTCCCGCTCGCCGTAGTCGGTGCCGCCGGCCAGCAGAATCAGGTTGGGGTTCACCGCCTCGATATCCTCCAGGTCAAACTCCGAGAGCTTGCCCGCCGTGGTCAGCTTGATGATGGCGCCGGCGCCCAGAGCAGCCGCCTGGGCGGCCTTGGCGGTCATGTCGTACACCAGGCCATGGACGGTCATCCGCAGACCGCCGGCGGCGCTGGAGGTGGCGAACATCTCGCCATACTCCACGGACTCTACGCCCAGATTCTTCGCCAGATCCGCCACAGCGCCCCGCAGGCCCACCCGAACGTCACCCTCCAGCACGCTGGTGGGTGCCTGTCCCTGGCCGATGAAGCGGGGGCGGTCCGTGTTGATGCCGGCAAAGCCGTTGACCAATGTAGTGGTGGAGCCGATCTCCGCCACAAGAATATCAATATACATACTGCTCCATCCATGAAAACGCCATGGAACGGCAATGGCGCGGCGCCACTGCCGTTCCATGATAAGGTGAAAAGTTACTTGTTCTCCGCCGCCTTCTTGGCTGCCTCGGCGGCCTCCATCTCCCATCTGCGCTTGATGAGGAAGGTGGCGTCGTGGACGCCGTGACTGCCGCGGCCAAAGCCCTCGTCGGCGCCGGCCTTACGGGCCAGTTCCGGGGTGACCTGGGTGCCGCCGGCGATGAAGATGATCTTGTCCCGGATGCCCATCTCACGGGCGATCTGGTCGATCTTGGCGATGTTCTTATAGTGGGTGTCGTCGTGGCTGATGATGGTGGAGGCCATGATGGCGTCCGCATTCAGCTCCACGGCGGCGTTCACCAGCTTCTCCGGCGGACAGGAGGTACCCAGATAGATGACCTCCATGCCGTACTTCTCGATGCCGCCGTGCTTGATGTCAATGATCTCCCGGAGGCCCACGGAGTGCTCATCCTCGCCCACGGTGGCGGCCACGATGCGCATGGGCTTGCGCTCGATATCCTTGCGGATCACGTCGTCGCTGAGGACGTCGGGCTCCTTGGGAATGACCAGAGAATCCACGTCAATGGCGAAGGGCACCTTGCCCTTGACCTCGATGCGGGTGCCTTCCTGGCCGTGCATGATCTCCCGGCTGATGACCTCGCACTCGGTGAGGTTCATCCGCTTGGCGCACTCCAGGGCGGCCGCCTCGGCAATGGGCTTGGGGGCCGGGAAGAACATGGTCAGCATGACGGTTCCGTCGGCCAGCCACTCCATCTCGGGCCGGATCTTCTTGCCGCCGGCCACGAAGTCCTTGACCTCCTCCATGCGGACGTTGACGTTGTCCTGCTCATCCAACTCGTCGATATAGACGATCTTCTCCGGGCACTCCAGGGTGCAGCCGCCGATAAGGGCGGAGGGATTGCCGACATACTCCTCGCCGTACTGGGCCACGTTGTTGTAGCCGTAGTGGGCGGTGACGGGGGCCATGTAGTCGGCGGCACGCTTGACGATGGTGCCGGCGCCGATGCCGCCGTCGATCTTGCGGGCGATGCCGTCGCCGTTGCGCTCGGGATAGATGCCGCTGTCCACGAAGAAGCCTTCCTCAACGGCGCTGAAGTAACCGCCCAGCTCCAGCATCTCCTCCATGAACAGTACCGCTCGCTCCTTCAGCTCACGGGCCTTCTGGCGGAGATAGCCGTCCTTCTTCAGCTCCACCATCTCCATCAGGCCGTCCAGGCCCACCAGCGTCTGCTTGGCGGTGTCGCAGGCCTCAATGTTGTAGATGTGCCAGGGCACGTTGCGGCCCTCGTCGGGGGTGATGGTGCTCTGGATATCGGCGCTGGTCAGCTTGGAGATGACCATGTTCAGCACGTGGGTCACGGTGGCCTCACGGGTGCTGGACTCGATATACTTGGTGTTCATCTGGGCGCGCATCCGGTACTCATGGAACAGATCGCGCAGGGCCACGGCGTAGGGCAGGTCCATGTACACGCAGGGAGCCGGGGTGGCCGTGGGGGGCACGGTGGACAGGCAGATGTTCTTCTTGTCGATGCCCACACGGGCGGAGAAGATGGCGTTGATGCCGTGCTGCACCATCAGCTCGGGCATGACCTTCCAGGCCTCCCGGGCGGTGGCGTTGGCGTTGTGGGCGCCGTCGATCTGGGCCATGCCGGCCCAGGCGATCAGCTTCTTGCTCTCGCAGGCGTCCACGAAGGAGCGGATCATGTTGATGTTGCGGTAGATGACGTTGTACTGGGGATCCTGGTGGACGCCGTTGACGCCCTCCTCGGCGAACATGACCGCGATGTCGGGACCGGCGACGCCGGAGACGTAGCTGTGGTAGTTGATGGGACGGCCCACCTCATCCTCGATCATGTCCAGCGCCTTGCGCTGGGCACGGACCTGTTTGCGGGTGATGGGCACACCGCCCATGCCCTGGGGGGTGCCTTCGATCAGGCCGTCGAAGTGGCTCTGACCGGCGGTGCGGATGACCATGATGTGGTCGGCGCCGTGGTGGGCAGCCATGCGCATACGGCGGATATCGTCCTCAAAACGGCCGGAGGCGATCTCGGTGGTGATCACGGGGCCGGGCTGGGGGTCGATGTCTCCGAAATAATGGGCCGGGGGCAGGGGGACGCTCTCCTTCAGGGGCTCGGTACAGTCGTGGTACTCAAAGGGACCCATGTGCAGGTTGGGCACCGGCTTGCGCCAGGTCCAGCCGCGGCGGCGGGGACGGTAGGATTCCAGATCCTTCAGGATTTCAGCCACATCAATGGGCTTGTTGGGCTCCAGCTTGTAGTCGCTCATTCCTCGTTCCCTCCTTCAAACAATTTCTCGGCCTGTTCCCAGAGCTTGCCCTCGGACAGGGCCACGCCCGCCTCACGCAGTTCCATGTTCTCCGCCCGGGACAGACGGTAGACCACGTTCCCGGCGCCGTGGGACATCAGCTCGTGCTCGATGCAGCCCTCCACAATGGCCTTGGCCTCGATGGAGGAGAACCCCATGCGCAGCAGGACGGAACGCTCCACAGCGGGAGAGGTGTACTCATAACCCATCTGCAGCAGGGGGTCCACCAGCTTGTTGGCCAGTTCCCAGAACCTCTCCTCCAGCTGCTTGTCGGTGAGATCGGCAAGGTGCGCTCTGCGCTCCAGATAATCGTCGTTTCTCTTCATATCTCCATATCCTTATTTGTTCAGTTTTTGTTGGGCGTTTACATTTTGTTGGGCGTTTACAGAGTGGCCAGGACCTTGCGGACAAAGGCCTCGTCGCTCTTGGTCTCTTCCACCAGATACGCCACGTCGGCGTCGGTAATGGGTGCGGTGGCGTTCCGGACCTGGCGGCGGATCAGAGAGGCGCGCATATGGTCCAGATCCGCATCCCGGGCCTTCAGCAATCCGGGGTCGGCGGGGAACACGATGTTAGTGCCGGGGATCTCGTCGGCGGGATCACCGAACAGCAGCTCGATGCCGTTCTGGCGGGCAAAGGCCAGCTGGGGCTGGATGTGCTTGCCGGCGCCGGTGTACTCGGTCTCCTGGGCTACGATGATCTGATCCTGGTCCATCTCCTGGGCCAGGGAGAAGGCGGCGGCCAGGCTGGTGTTTCCGGCGGGGCGCTTCTCCATGCCCTCCAGGGTGGCCAGGGCCTCGGTGATGTAGAACACCTCACCCTGCTTGACGGTCACGTAGCGGTCCATGTAGCGCAGGGGACGGGCGGCGCTGCGGGGCACGTCACTGTGGTCGGGATCGGTGGCATAGGGCACGCCGAAACCGGTGTGGGCGGTGGTGAAGCTCTTGCGGTTGAACTGCTTGTCGGAGGCCATGCTCAGGCCCTTCAGATCCACGGAGGCAGCCACCACCTGGGCAGGGCAGCCGGCCTTGATGAGGCCTCGGGCCGTGCCGGTCAGGTTGCCGCCGCCGGCGTTGGCGCAGACCACCACGTCCGGGTGCCTGCCGTAACGCTCCAGGAACTGGTGACCCAGCTCCCAGCCCAGGGTCTCCACGCCGCCCACGCCGAAGGCGGAGTACAGAGAGGCGTTGAAGTAGCCGGTCTCCTCCAGCATCACCAGTACCTCGTAGAACAGCTCCGGGCCCACCGTCAGCTGCAGCACCTCGGCGCCCAGGGCTTCGCACTTGCGGGCCTTCTCAATAATCTCGGGCTGGCCGCTGGCGTGGGAGTCGTAGCACTCCTGAACGATGATGCACTTCAAGCCCTGCATGGCGGCCTGGGATGCCACGGCGGCGCCGTAGTTGCCGCTGGTGGCGGCGATGACGCCCTTGTAGCCCATCTTCTTGGCGTGATAGACGGAGGCGGCGGCCCGGCGCTCCTTGAAGCTGCCGGCGGGGTTGGAGGCCTCGTCCTTGACGAAGATGCGGGCGCCCTTGCCGGGTGCGGCATACTTCCGGGCCAGAGCGGTCAGGTTGTGCAGCTCAAAGATGGGGGTGTTGCCCACATTGTGCTGACGCTGGATGCGGATGTGGTCGGCCAAGGTGTAGCCGGTATCGTTCATCATGGCCTCATAGTCGAAAGCCACTCCGTCGCGCTCATACTTGCTGTAGTCCACGCCCATGGCCTTGTCGATGATCTCCGCCTTGCGGCCGGTGACGGCCTGATAGCTCTTGTCGACGATCATTCCGTTGATCATGCCCGGTCACCTCCAAAAAGTGCGCTGCGAAGCCGGCCCTCCATCTCCAGGATTTCCGGCACAAAGGCGCCGTAGTTCAGCTCGTAGCAGGGATTGACCTCAATGAGTCGGCCGTGCTCGGTGCGGCCAACGCTGGTCACGATAGTCACTTCATCGCCGATCTCGGCGGTCTCATTCTGCAGCCGGCCCTTGACCCACATCTCCAGAGGAACCTGCTTGGTGTCTTCGGGCAGCTTGCCGGTGCGCTCCTGGGGCTCCAGCACGTTCCGGTGGATCCGGACCCAGTCATTTTTCTTTGCCATATCTGCCTCCCAGTCATTTCAGAATTTCAAAACCGGTGTTGGCGGTTTACTTCTCGATATAGTCGCGGAAATCGCCCATGATGGCGCGGGGCACAGGCAGATCCAGCATGGTCTTCAGGCCGGGACGGGCGTTGATGACGTGAGGGATCATGTTCACCACCATGGCGATGGTGCCGATGCCGCCGTTGACCTCGGGCTGGATGCTCATGTTGACCTCGGGGGTGCCCTCCAGGACGATGTAGTCGCCGGTGTGGGTGCCCTCCATCTCCGGCTCGATCTGCTGGGGATGGATCATGTCGATCTTCACCTTGCCGTCCACATAGCCCTGGCCGGTCATGTTGACGCCGGCCACATCGCCGGCCTTGGCGAAGCCATAGGGGGACTTGCGGTCCACGGAGGTGACGATGGGCTTCATCTGCTGTTCAAACTTCTCCACCTTCCAGCCTAAGGCCTCGGAGATCATGCCCACGGACTCGGCAAAGCCCACGTGACCGGCCAGCGTGCCGTCCTCCACGCCCTTCATGAAGGCCTCCACGGTCAGGCCCACGCCCTGCTCCTCCATGACGGCGGGGCCGAAGGGGGACAGGCTGTTGACACGGCGGCAGGTGACCTTCTCCACGTCGGTCATGCAGCCGCTCAGACACACGGCCAGCAGATCCATCATCAGGCCGGGGTTGATGCCGGTGCCCAGAATGGAGACACCGTTCTCCTTGGCCAGACGATCCATCTCGGCAGCCAGTTCGGGCTCCTGGGCCTTTGGATAGCTCATCTCCTCAGCGGTGGCCACCACGTTGACCTTCTGGCTGACGATGTATTTGATCTTGTCGAACGCCTTGCGGGTGAAGGAGTCCGTGGCCAGCACGCAAATGTCGCAGTTGCCGTCGTGGACGACTTCCTTGATCTCGGGATTGACGGTCACGTCAGCCCGGTCGCCGCGCTCCACGCCCAGCAGCTCGAAGATGCTCTTGCCCACGCGGGCGGGGTGGATGTCGCACACACCCACGATGTCCACGCCCTTCTTGTTCAGAAGGACCTTTGCGATGCCGGAGCCCATTGCGCCAAAGCCCCAGATGGCAACCTTTACGTTTTCCATGAGATGCCTCCTACTTCATTATGTTTTGATTTTTTCGTCCGAATATCTTTGCTGCGCAGAGCGCAGCCACCATACCTTGTTATTATATCACAGCTTATCGTCCATGAAAATCCAAAGTTTGGGCAAAAAAATTGTATAATCAGCCAGAAAAGCAGAGCGCGTCGAAGATACCAGACGTCTTCTTTTGGAGCTGGATGCGGGATTTCCCCATCCGGGGATAAACTTCGACTCCCGCAATTCAAATATGAAACGGCCCGTCCGAGCGGACGGGCCGTTTCATATTTGGAGCTGGATGCGGGATTCGAACCCGCGACCTCATGATTACGAATCAGGCGCTCTACCAGCTGAGCTAATCCAGCATATTGTGCTTTTTGAAGAACAGCTTATATATTTTACCGCCCTTTGGCATCTTTGTCAACTCAAAATTACTGGTTATGGCTGCCATTCGCCAAGATAATACAAACCGTAATCACTCCGCCGGAATCGGCAAAAATGTTCGACAAAGCAGCCACCCTTGGGGGCAGGCCCGCCCTCTTTCTTTAGAAGCTGTCCCCGCCAAAAAGTCACGTCGTCTGTGCAGATTCTCCGTTTTTCTTTACTTTTTCTCCGTTTCTCCTTTTTCCGCTGCATTGCCGTCGTTTAACATAAAGTTTTGTCGGATAACCTTTTACAAACAGTTATCCACATTTTCCACAGTATTTTCCACACCTCGGTTTGCCTTGGAATCAGGCGCTTTTGCCGGGGTTATGCAAAAGATTAACAAACCCGCAAACAGCATTTCCGACTCTGTGAAAAATGTCAATTTAATTTACATAATGATCTTCTGTCGGTTTTTTGCTCACAGCGTGTACGTTTTCTGCGCATGGTGCCACTTTTCCTGCATCAGGTAAAAAGCACCTGGGGCCAGTTTCTCCCCAGGTGCCTGTCTCTCATCTGTTTTTTCCCAGGTCCATGGTGGCGTAGGCGTTCAGGTCCAGATCCCCCCGGCGGCCCGCCAGATACTCATAGTAGCCCTGAGCGCCGATCATGGCGCCGTTGTCGCCGCACCAGCGCAGGGGCGGCAGATACAGCTTTATCCCCGCCGCGGCGCAGGCTGCCTCCAGATCCGCCCGGATGATGGAGTTGGCCGCCACGCCGCCGGCCGCCACCAGCTTGGTGTGGCCGGTCATCTCAATGGCTCGCATGGCTCGGGGCACCAACTCATCGCTGACAGCCTTTGTAAAGTCGCGGGCCAGAGCGGCGGCGTCCAGGGTCTCCCCCTTCTGCTGGGCGTTGTGGGCCAGGTTCACCACCGCCGTCTTGAGGCCGGAGAAGCTCATGTCCAGCTCCGCCCCCTCCACATGGGCCCGGGGCAGGTCGTACTTCTCCCCTGCCGACTGCTGTGCCAGCTGATCCATGGGCTTGCCGCCGGGATAGGGCAAGCCCAGGACACGGGCGGCCTTATCGAAACACTCGCCGGCGGCGTCGTCCCGGGTGGCGCCCAGGATCTCCATGTCGGTATAATCCCGCACGTCCACGATCAGCGTATTGCCGCCGGAGATGGCCAGGGCCAGGAAGGGCGGGGTCAGGTCCGGGAAAGCCAGATAATTGGCGGCGATATGGCCCCGGACGTGGTGCACCGGAATCAGCGGCACGTTCAGGGCGTAGGCCACGGATTTGGCAAAGCTGACGCCCACCAGCACCGCGCCGATGAGGCCCGGGGCGTAGGTGACAGCCACGGCGTCGATATCCCTTTTGGTTAGACTCGCATCGGACAGAGCCTGATCCGTCAGACCGGCGATGGCCTCCACGTGCTTGCGGGAGGCGATCTCCGGCACCACGCCGCCGTAGAGGGCGTGCATATCCGCCTGGGACAAAATGGCGTCGGACAGGACGGTCCGTCCGTCCCGCACTACCGCCACGGCGGTCTCGTCGCAGGAGGATTCAAAGGCCAGAATATTCATTGGGCATCCTCCTCATAAGTATATTCTTTCGTCAGAATCAGGGCGTCCTCCTTGGGCAGGTCGTAGTAGTTCCTCCGGCGGCCCACTTCCTCGAAGCCGAAGCCCTTGTAGAGGGCGATGGCGGCGGCGTTGGAGGGCCGCACCTCCAGCGTGAGGAAGGCCAGGCGGTTGCCCCGGGCGAAGTTATCGAACACCTGAATGATCTGTCCGGCCACACCGCGGCGGCGGTACTCGGGGAACACGGCCACATTGGTGATGTAGCCCTCGTCGGCCATCACCAGCAGTCCGGCGTAGCCCACCACTTCCTTCATGACCGGATCCTCCGCCACCAGGAAGGCGGCACACTCATTGTCCAGTTCCTCGGCCAGCATCTTTCGGGACCAGGGGCGGGAGAAACAGATCTTTTCCAGCCGCTCCAGCTCCCCCAGATGGTCTGCCGTCATGGGGACGATATTCACGTGCATTTTTTCCATATCTTTATCCTTTCGCCTCCAGCCAGTTCTTTCCGGCATGGGCCTCGGCGGTCAGGGGGACGGCCAGCGTCACCACCTGCTCCATCTCCTCGGTCAGCAGTTTTTTCACGGTCTCCTGCTCCGCCTCGGGGCACTCCACGATCAGCTCGTCGTGGACCTGCATGATGAGCCGGGCGGCCAGCCCCTCGTCCTTCAGCCGCCGGTGGACCCGGACCATGGCCAGCTTGATGATGTCGGCGGCAGTGCCCTGGATAGGCATGTTCAGCGCCACCCGCTCCCCGAAGGAGCGCATGTTGAAATTGGAGGATTTCAGCTCCGGCAGGGCGCGGCGGCGGTGCCACAGGGTCTCCACATAGCCCCGCTGGTTGGCCTGGGCCACCACGTCGGTCATATACTGCTTCACACCCTGGTAGGTATCGAAATACCGCTCCATATAGTCCCTGGCCTCCGCCACCGTGACGCCGATATCCTGGCTCAAGGAGAAGGCGGAGATACCGTAGACGATGCCGAAGTTCACCGCCTTGGCGCTGCGGCGCATATCCGGCGTCACGGCCTCGGTGGGCACGTGGAAGACCCGGGCGGCGGTGACGGTGTGGAAATCGGCACCGGCGGTAAAGGCCTGCTGCATCACCGTGTCGCCGGCGATGTGGGCCAGCAGCCGCAGCTCGATCTGGGAATAGTCGGCGTCCACCAGGACGCAGCCGTCCTCCGCGGTGAACAGGCGGCGAATCTCGCTGCCCAACTCCGTGCGGGTGGGGATGTTCTGGAGATTGGGCTCCGTGGAGCTGAGGCGGCCCGTGGCGGTGACGGTCATCTGGAAGCTGGTGTGGACCCGTCCGTCGTGGCCGATGGCCTTCAGCA
The DNA here is from genome assembly GCA_902782615.1 of Oscillospiraceae bacterium. Taxonomy (GTDB): domain Bacteria; phylum Bacillota; class Clostridia; order Oscillospirales; family Oscillospiraceae; genus Vescimonas. The sequence continues at coordinate 20,151 of CACZNU010000002.1, forward strand.
GTCCGTCTGCGTAGGTAGATTTCAGCTTGGTATACTGCCGATAGGTCAGGATCTTGTCCACGACGGGAGCGTCATATCGCAGCTTTTCCAGCACATCGGCGCTGGTGGACCAGCCGGTCTTGGTCTTCTTCCCGTGGGGCAGGTGCAGGTCCTCAAAGAGCACCTTGCCCAGCTGCCTGGGGGAGTTGATATTGAACGTACCGCCGGCGGCGGTGTAGATCTCCTGCTCCAGGGCGTCGATCCGCTCCTGAAGCCAGTCACCGAAGGCCGCCAGCGCCTTGCCGTCGCACCTCATGCCGGAGAGTTCCATCTCCGCCAGGACACGGCACAGGGGCAGTTCCACCTCGGTATAGAGCTGCCACATCTCCTGCTCCTTCAGCCGGGGCTCCTGAAACTCCCGCAGGGCAGCAATGGCGCTGCAGCGGCTGTCCAGAGCCGCCTCGGCCATAGCGGTATCGCCGGATAGGGGTGAGAAATCGGCGGCGCCCAGGTGGGCCTGGCCGGTCAGCTCCTCGTTATAGTAGGTCATGAACAGCCGGTCGATATCGTACTGAGCGGCGGTGGCATCCAGCAGGTAGCCGGCCAGCGCCGTGTCGAACATGAAACCCTCCGCGCTCAGGCCGATCTCCAGCAGGGCGCGGATCAGATCCTTCACGTCGTGGGAGGTCTTTTTGATATCCGCGGCGAACAGCTGCTCCATGAGACCGTACCAGTGTCCGCCGTAGCGGCTGGCAATGAGATTGGCGGTGAGCGAGGTCTTCTCCCCGGTCTCGCACGCCACGGCGATAGCGGACAGATCAGCCAGAGCGTAGACGGTCACGCCGTCCGCCCTCCGCCACAGGTCCAGCAGCTCCGCCGCCCGGTCCGGATCGGTCACGTTCTCCACGGTGATCTCATAGTCCGTATCCCGCTCCGCCGTCTCATGGGTCGGGGTCAGGTGGTACTTGTCGATGAGCTTCTTGAACTCCAGCTTCAGGAAGATGTCGTATAGCTCCGGGCGGAAGGGCCGGCGCAGATTGTCCGCCGGGTCAAAATCCAGGGGCGCATCGGTGACGATGGTGGCCAGCCAGTAGGAGTGGCGGGCGCTCTCCTCCCCCTCCGTCAGCTTCCTGATGACGCCGGGTTTGGCGTGGAGGTCCGGCAGGGCGGCGTAGATGGCGTCCACGGTCCCGTACTCCTGCACCAGGGCCATGGCGGTCTTCTCCCCCACACCGGGAACGCCGGGGATGTTGTCGGAGGTGTCGCCCATCAGGGCCTTCAGGTCGATCATGTGGATGGGGTCGAAGCCGTACTCCGCCCGGAAGGTCTCGGGGGTCATGTCCTTGGTGGTGGTCTGGCCCATCCGGGTGGAGACCAGCTTCACCCGGGTAGCATCGGTGATGAGCTGGAGGCTGTCCTTGTCGCCGGTGACCACCACGCAGTCCCAGCCCGATGCCTCGCACTTGCGGGAGATGGTGCCGATGAGATCGTCGGCCTCGTACCCCGCCAGCTCGTAGCGGGGGATGGACATGGCGTCCAGCACCTGCTTGAGGACCGGCATCTGCATGGCCAGTTCCTCCGGCATGCCGTGGCGGGTGGCCTTATAGCTGGCGTCGGCTTCGTGGCGGAAGGTAGGCTCCCGGCGGTCGAAGGTGACGCACAGGGCTTCCGGCTTTTCCTCGTCCACCAGCCGCTGCAGTGTGGTCAAAAAACCGTAGATTGCGTGGGTATAGAGCCCCTCCCGGGTGGTGAGAGGGCGGATACCGTAAAAGGAGCGGTTGATGATGCTGTTACCGTCCAGAACCATGAGTTTCAAGGGCGATCCCTCCCTGTTTTGATCTGCATAATAAATTTATTATAGACTATTTTCCCGGGCAAAACAACCGTTATGTCTTGACAGAGCGTCTTTTCCTGTGTAGACTTTTCTGGCACGAAAAAACGGGGGGCGGAGATTATGCTGAATTCCTTTTTGACGGTGGGGCAGCAGGTGGTATACCTGTTCGTCATCGTCCTGGTGGGCTACGTGCTGGGCAAGGCCGGCCTTATGAACGATAAAGTATCGTTGGGCATGAGCGAGCTGATGCTCTACGTGGTAATCCCCACCATGACCATCGTCTCCTTCCAGCGCCCCCGGGAGGCGGAGGGCTTTCGCAATTTCTGCATCGTCACCGCCATGGCCGTGGTGATCCATCTGGCAAGCATTGCCATCGCCCATCTGGCCGTACGGGATCCGGACGATCAGAAGCGCCGTATCTACCGGTTCAGTGTGGTCATGTCCAACTGCGGCTTCATGGGCTTCCCTCTGGAGGAGGCCATGCTGGGGCCCATCGGCATCTTTTACGGCTCGGCCTACTCGGCGGTGTTCAATGTGGTGGGCTGGACCTACGGGCTGCGGCTCCTCTCCGGGGCAAAGGGAAAGCTCTCCGCCCGGTCCCTGCTGCTCAACCCCGGCATTCTGGGCATCGCCATCGCTCTGGCCCTGTATCTGCCCGGGATCCGGCTGCCGGGTCTCCTGCTGACGCCCATGACGTACCTCTCCTCTTTGAATACCCCCGTCCCCATGCTGGTGGTGGGCTATCAGCTGTCCCGGGTGGATTTCCGGGCTGTGCTGGGCAGCCGCTCCTTCTGGCTGGCGGCGGCACTGCGGCTGCTGGTGGTCCCCGCGGCGGCTCTGGGGTTGTGTCTGGCGTTGGGGCTGGATAGGGACGTGCTCACCGTGCTGGTCATCGCCGCCAGTACGCCGGCGGCAGCCCTGCTGACCATGATGGCCAACAAGTACAGTCCGGAAAAGGCACTGCCATCAGCCGTGGTAGCGGCGGAAACGATTCTGTCCGTCCTGACCATGCCGGTTGTCGTGGGCCTGGCCATGGCGCTGGCGTAAAACCCGAAAAGGCAATACGACCCGCTGAAAGTTCTCCTTTCAGCGGGTCGTTTTTTCAGTTGGCCGGTGTCAGTGGCTGGCTGATGTCCACGGTGCCGAAGGCTGTGCGCAGCTCGCCGTCCACCAGGATCTGCACCCCCGATACGCCGCCCAGGGAGCAGAGGGATCGAACCATGCTCTGAATCGCGGCAGTCTGGGCCGCGGCGTCCGGCGGCAACAATTTCTCGTTCGAGGCAGGAAGGTTCACATAGCAGATGTTGCTCTCCATCCGGGAGCCCAGCAGGGTGAACCCCTCCGGCAGTGCCGGCTGCAGATCGGTGCTCTCCGGGCCGCTCATCAGCGCCTCCAGCACCACCGCCGCCCTGGTCTGGCCCTCATACAGCGTCAAAAGCCGGTCCTCTCCCACAAGCTGGCCGTCCGCTCCGGCAAAGAAGAGACGGGCCGTGAAGGAACGAACCACGTCATCGGTGCTGCTCATCAGCGCATCACCGGCCAGGAACGTGCTGTCGCTCCGATAGGCCAGTTCCTGTCCGTTCACCAGAATATGCACCGAGTAGATGCCGGCGATCTGGGTCAACGTCAGCGTCACACAGTAATCGGCAATGGTCAGCCTCATGCCGGACAGTTGGCCGTAGGCGCTGGAGAAGTCCACCGTTGCCCGGCTGCCATCCACCCGACAATTCAGCAGCTGCGTCCCTCTGGGCATCGGACTGACAAAGCCCTCGGCGCGGCAGCCGCCCAGCAGCAGCTCCAGCGCCTGTCGGCTCTGCTCCTCCGGGGACAGGGCCGATTGTTCGGCCCAGTCCACCTGAGCCGTGGCGAGGATATCGCCGCCCCGGGCCAGCTCAGGATCCACGGCGTAATAAACGCCCAGGGTCTCCCCCTCCGGTGCCCGGTGGGCCACGGCGCAGCCTGCCGCAGCCCACAGCAGCAGGCAGGCCAGCAGGATCGTCAGAAATCTCTTCACGACGCCTCACCTCCCTCCGCCAGTGGCAGGCGCACGGTGAATACCGTACCGCTGCCCGCCGGGCGATGGTGGGCGGCAACCGTGCCGCCACGGCGCACCACCGTGTCCCGCACGATAGCCAGGCCCAGGCCCGTACCGCCCACCTGCCGGGAGCGGTTTTTGTCCACCCGGTAAAAACGCTCAAAGATCTGGGTAAGATCCTCCTCCGGGATGCCGATGCCGTTGTCCTCCACGTCGATGACCACAGCCTGGTCCTCAATGCGTACCGCCGTGTGGACAAAGCCCATCTGGCCGGAATACTTGATACCGTTTTCGATCAGGTTGTACAGGATCTGATGGATATCGTCCTCCGTGGCCATGACCACGGCTCTCTCATCCGCCTCGCAGGAGAGGGATACCTCCTTCTCCCGGGCCACCACGCCCAGCATGCGGATCACCCGCTTCAGTACCGGTGCGACGCTGACAGGATGGGCCTGATCCATGGCGCCGCTGTCCAGCCGGGTCAGCCGCAGCAGATCCTCGCTGATACGGCTCAGGCGCTCCGCCTCCTGGCCGATATCACTGACAAATTCCCGCACGGTGGCGCCGTCCATGCCGTCGGTCTGCAAAATAGAGTCCGTCAGCAGGCGGATGCCGGCCAGGGGCGTCTTCAGCTCGTGGCTGGCGTCGGATACGAAGCGGCGGCGGGCGTTCTCCGTGGTTTGGAGACGGTCGGTGAGGCTGTTGAACTCCGCGGCGATCTGGGCGATCTCATCGCTGCCCCGGACGTTGGCCCGGTGGCTGTAGGCACCCTCCCGCACGTTGCGGATGGCCTGGAGCAGATCGCTGATCCGCCGGGCGAACAGCCGGGACAGGACCAGGCTCAGCAACAGCACCACCACTCCCACCAGGACGGAGATGGCTGTCAGGTTTTTCTGGAAGCTCCGGAGCAGCTCCGCCTGCTCGGTGTCATATTCATAGGCGTAGATGGCACCCACGATCTGGTTCCGGTACACCACCGGGGCGGCCGCACGGCTCAAAAATGCCTCGCTGTCATACCGGCAGTAGAAGGCGTCGTTTCCGGACAGGGCCTGGACCACCTCCGTGTAAAAGACCACCAAGCCCTTTGCCCCGCCCGTCTCGCGGGTATCGTACAGGATGCGGCCGGAGGTGTCGGTGACCAGGATACGGCTGACGCCGGTATCGCGCAGCTCGCTGAGGGCCTGGGCCACGTTCTCCTCCGTCAGCTCTGACAGGCCGGACAGGGACGACTCGATGACCTTCACGCTGCTGGTCATGGACGCCTCCTTGGAGCGGAACACCAGGTTCTGCGACACCAGCAGCGGATAGGAGTTCAGCAGTGCCAGCACCGCCAGGATGATGGCGATGTAGCTCATGCCGAACTTAGTTTGCAGACTGGCTCTCCCCCTGAAAATAGTAACCAACTCCCCACTTAGTGATGATATACACCGGCTCGGCCGGGTTTGGCTCCAGTTTTTCCCGCAGACGGCGGATGTGTACGTCCACCGTACGGTAATCCCCCACGTAGGAGTAGCCCCATACCAGGTTCATCAGGTTCTCCCGGCTGTAGACCCGCCGGGGGTTCTTCATCAGCAGTTCGATGAGGTCGTACTCCTTGGCGGTCAGGTCGATGGTGTGTCCGTCCCGGATGGCCACCCGCTGCTCCGTGTCAAGGCTCAGGGAGCCCACTGTCAAAAGGGCGGCGCTGCGCTGCTGCTGACGGGCGTTTCCGGAGCGCCGCAGCAGTGCCCGGATCCGAGCCTTCAGCTCCATGATGTTGAAGGGCTTGGTCACATAGTCGTCGGCACCGCAGGCAAAGCCCATCAGCTTGTCCGCGTCCTCGCTGCGAGCCGTCAGCATGATCACCGGCACGTCGGAGAACTCCCGGATCTTCATGCAGGCCTCGCTGCCGGAGAGGACGGGCATCATCAGATCCAGGATGATGAGATCGAAGTTCCCGGTCCGGGCCAGCTCCACGGCGGCGGCACCGTCATAGGCTACCTCCACCTGATACCCCTCGTTCTCCAGATTGAACCGGATCCCCTTGACCAGCAGCTGCTCGTCGTCAACCACCAGAATTTTCATCTGCCGTCATCTCCTCTCCGTCGCTTTGCGTGGTAATGTAGGGTGCCAGGGCCTGGGCTGTTTTCTCGCCGATGCCGTCCACCCGGGTCAGATCCGCCGCGTCGGCAAAGGGGCCGCCCGCCTCCCGCTCCGCCACGATCCGTTCCGCCAGGGTCGGCCCGATGCCCGGCAGCTGCTGCAGCGTCTCCGCGTCGGCGGTGTTGATGTCGATCCGGGTTTCCTGCTGTGGCGGCTGCTCCGCCCTCTGCTGTGCCGTCACGGTAAAGCGGCCCTGGGCCGGGCCGGTCACCGCTGTCACGTGGATGACCGTCACCAGCAGGGCAAACACCAGCGTGACCGCCAGCAGAAGCACCTCATGTTTTGTGATCCTTGCAGGTCTCCTCACAGTTGACTACCCCACATTTTTTGCTTATAATAATCATAAAGTGATAGAAAAATCCCGATCTGCACGGCGCAAACCGCAGATTCGTCCATATTCAAAGTCATTATAGCATACAGGGAGAAAAAATCCTATGAAAATCCGCCGTATTTTATCTGTTTTTTTGCTGGCCGTTCTGCTGAGCGGTCTGTTCTGTCTGCCCCAGGCCTACGCCATCACCGATCCCGATATCAAGGCCAAGGCCGCGCTGCTGGTGGATAACGACACCGGCGTGGTCCTCTACGACAAAAACGCCAATACTCAGCAATATCCCGCCAGCATCACCAAGATCATGGTGGCGCTGCTGGTGCTGGATGCCGTGGACCGGGGTGAGCTGAAGCTGGATCAGCCCATTACCGCCTCCGCTGCCGCTTTGGCCGATCTGACGGAGGACAGCAGCACGGCGGACATTGTGGAGGGCGAAACCCTGACGGTGGAGCAGCTGCTCTACTGTATGATGGTGGTCTCCGCCAATGAGGTGGGCAACATCTTTGCCGAAGCGCTGGACGGCTCCATCCCTGCCTTTGTGGAGCGGATGAACCAGCGGGCCCAGGAGCTGGGCTGCACCAACACCCACTTTGTCAACACCTCCGGGCTCCACGATCCCCAGCACTATACCTCCGCCTGGGACATCTATCTCATCACCCGGGAGGCCATGAAGTACCCCATGTTCATGACCGTCTGCGACAGCAAATCCTACACCGTTCCCGCCACCAACAAGTCCGAGGAACGGGAGCTCCACAGCACCAACTGTCTCATCTCCAACTGGCGGATCCTGGGTTACATCTACGACGACGCCCACGGCATCAAGACCGGCACCACCGATGAGGCCGGCCACTGCCTGGTCTCCTCCGCTGTGCGGAACGGGCGGACGCTGGTCAGCGTGGTGCTGGGCGCCCAGATCCCCGAGGACGGCACCCTGATGAGCTTTACGGAGACCAGTCGTCTCTTTGACTGGGGCTTTGACAACTTCGAGCCCATCACCGTTCTGGAGGAGGAGAAGCTCTACTCCGTGCCGGTGTCCCTGTCGAAGGAGACGGACACCGTCATGGTCCACCCCCAGGCCACCACCCAGGTGATTCTTCCCAAGGGTCTGGATCCGGAGAGCGATCTGGCCTACACCCTGGATCTGCCGGAGTCCGTGGAAGCCCCCATCACTGCCGGTGACGTGCTGGGCAGCGTCACGGTCAGCTACAACGGCCAGGATTACGTCACCGTGCCGCTGCTGGCCCTGACCGATGTGTCCTCCTCCAGCTTTCTGGTGGGGAAAAACGCGGTGCAGACCTTCTTGGACCGCACCATCGTCAAGGTGGGCATCGTGGCTTTGCTGGTGCTGATCGTGCTGTTGATGATCTGGCTGAAGCTGATCCGTCCCAGGCGCCGTTATGGCCGGGGCGGCAAGCGCTACCGCCGCACCACCCCCTCCTACCGGGGCAGAAGAAGATAGACAAGGCGCTTGAAGCTGCCATCCCCGTGGGGATGGCAGCTTTTCCGAAAGGAGCGATTCCATGGCGGATCTGACCATTCTATATGAGGATGCCCACCTGGTGGTGGCCGTCAAGCCCGTGGGTGTTCTGTCGGAGGACAGCGAATCGGGTGCCTCCATGCCGGCCCTTCTGCGGCAGCACTACCGGGAGGCCGGGCAGAACGACTATATTGCCACCGTCCACCGGCTGGACAAGATCGTAGGCGGCGTCATGGTGTTCTCCCGCCGGCGGGAGGTCACCGGCAAGCTCACCGCCGCCATCCAGGAGCACCGCTTCACCAAGGAGTATCTGGCCGTTCTGCGTGGCCATCCGGCGGAGCCGGAGGGCACCCTCACCGATCTCCTCTTCCGGGACGCCGCCCACAACAAGAGCTATGTGGTGCAGCGGATGCGCAAGGGCGTCCGGGAGGCCAGTCTGGACTACCGGGAGCTGGGGCGGACAGAGGATCTGTCCCTGGTCCGTGTCCGCCTCCACACCGGCCGCACCCATCAGATCCGAGTGCAGTTCGCCTGCCGGCAGTTGCCCCTGCTGGGGGATATCCGCTATGGCAGCAAGGACCCCCGCTGTACGGCGGCGCTCTGGTCCTGGCATCTGGCCTTCACACATCCCGTCACCCACCGGCCGGTGGACGTTGCCTGTCCACCGCCGGCGGCCTACCCCTGGGATCTCTTCGGCGCGGCAACATCGTGAAAAGGATCCTATTCGTCTGCCACGGCAGTACACTATCAAAACCCGGAAACTCCTGATTTTCAAGGACTTTTTGGGATTGCTTCGAGCAATTTACTACCCATTTACTACTTTTGAAAACAAAAAAACTGACAACTGCCTCCGCGCGATAGCAAATGAAAACATTTAACTATATTGTATGGCAGAAAGGACGTTGCATTATAGCAGCGTCCTTTCTGCTTATTAAAAATGAAGCATCATTTAACAGAATAATAAGGCCAGATGAAATAAAAGTGTTTCTGCCAGTAGTCTCAATTGCAAAAAATAATTTACTGATGCAGCGGCAAAGCTATCAAAATCTTGATAAAGATGATATAATAATTGGTAACATTGTGACATGAGTGTAAAGAATCAGAGAGGAGGTCGAAGACATGCCTAATCACCAAGCTTCAGAACAGATGCTGGGCTATTTGTATCAGGTGCGATATGCTTTAGCGCTATTGTTGGAAAATGATAACTCTGATTTTCAAATAAGTATTGAAAAATTTGATGATGTTGCGTTTAGTAAAGATGGTATGCCAAAGCAACTTATCCAGTTGAAACATCACATACAGCGACAAGGCAGTCTCACAGACGGAAGCACAGATTTATGGAGAACATTAAAAGTATGGATAGATGTAGTCTCTGATTCTCCTGATATTTTAGACGGAACAGAATTTCTTATTGTTACGACAGCAATTGCTCCAGATGGTACAGCTGCATCCTATCTAAAAAAGGGCAAAAATCGAAATGCGGAACGTGCATATGAGAAATTAAAGGATGTTTGCCTTAAATCAGAAAATAAGGATCACAAAAAATATTACGATTCTTTTTTGAAAACTGATGAAAGCACTATTAAGCATCTAATCAGCCAAATATGTGTTATTGATGGTGCGAGTGATATAATTGATGTTGAAAAGAATTTCAGAAAACAGATTCGGTATAGCTGTATTCCTAAGTATGAGAATCAAATTTGTGAACGCTTAGAGGGCTGGTGGTACAAAAAGGCGATTGAAGCCCTTTGTTCAGACACTCCAATATTTGTTACCCAAAGCCAAGTTAGATCGTTCATTGTATCTGTGAGTCAAGAGTATTCAGATGATAATTTACCAATAGATATTTTTGATATTGGCAATCTACAAGAGGATGATTTAAGCGCTAATGAAAAAATATTTTATGAGCAACTTAAACTGATTTGCCTTGGCAACCGTCGTATGCAAACTGCATTAAGAGATTATTACCGTGCATTTAAGCAAAGAGCCAATTGGGTAAGAAATGATTTATTGTTTGTCAATGAACTGGAAAAATATGAGCAACGATTGATTGATGAATGGGAACATGCTTTCGCGGCTATGGAAGATGATTTGGCCGAATATAGTGGAGTTACAGAAGAAGAAAAAATTAAAGAAGGACGTAGACTTTTTTCTGAAATAGAAAAGAAAGATATCCGTATTCGTCCAAAATGCCAAGAGGCTTTTGTGATGCGAGGAAGTTACCATATGCTGGCTAATCAACTTAAAGTGGGTTGGCATATAGATTTCTATGATCGACTCAAAAGATTATTAGATACATAAGAGGGAGGCGATGTAAGTGAAAAGCTGGAATATGCGCTCACATGAAGTCGCATTTCTTCTCAATCCCGCTTTTTGTGGGAGAGTGTTATATTCAACAATAAAAACTTATAATGAAAAAACGAGCAGAGCATTTCCGTTTCCGCTGATTTATTTAGTCTTGCCTCTTGTTTTACATAAAGAGACAAGGATACATATAAATAGCAGGACGCAGTTACAATTATGGGTTCAGCGATATCCACAGCTTTTAATTGATTTCCCCCAAAGGGCAAGGGAACTAATCCCAATTACAAATGAATCAGTTGAATTCCTACTCCAAACAGGGAAAATTCTGCTGACGCCCAATGGTGAATTAGAAATATCGCCAACTTCGAAAACATTAAGCAAAACAAAATTTGTTGATGATGAAATTTCGGAATGTCTCAAAAAAGCTGAACATATTGCCAAGTGGTTTGCAGCAGCAGGAAAAGTTGAGACAATATATATTGAGTTGGGGGTGAGACCATAATGCAGATACGTGAACTTGTACTTTATGGATATAACGGGAAAGTACGTCACTTGCCTTTTGCGTTGGGGCAAGTAAATATTATTACTGGTAGATCAAAATCAGGAAAATCTGTGGTCGGTGATATTATTGATTATTGTTTGGGTGGCGACTCATGTAATATTGCAGACGGAGTAGTTCGTGATAATGTAGCATGGTATGGCTTGCTCCTGCAATTTGAACATGAACGTGTATTTGTTGCCCGTAAAAATCCAGATAAGGGTCAGCAAACAACAGGGGTTTGTTATATTGACATTGGGGAGAAAATTGAAGCTCCAGATAATTGTGATTTCTCATCTAATACAAATGTATCTGGGATTGAAGAATCATTGACTCGGCGAATTGGAATTTCAGAAAATTTAAACACACCACCTGAGGGTCAAAGCAGGCTACCCCTTGCAGCGAACATAAGACACGCGCTATATTATTGTTTTCAAGGTCAAGATGAGATTGCAGCAAAGAACTTTTTGTTTCATCATCAATCGGATGATTTCATCACGCAAGCGATCAAAGACACCATTCCTTATTTTTTAGGGGCCATTAGCGAAGAGGCTTTGGCATTAGAAAACGAAAGAAGTATCCTCAAGCGCAAATTAACACTTGAGAAGCGCAAACTTGAAGAAAACCGGTATTTAATGGGAGGCGGTTCTGAGAGGGCAATTTCGTTAATTGGCGAGGCTCGACAAGCTGGCCTTATTGATGCATCGACACAGATAGATTATCAGAATTATCGGGAGATGTATTCTGTTCTTCAAACTGCCATGAATTGGTCGCCCAGTATGATAGGTTCCAACAGTGGAATGGATCGGCTTACTTTCTTACAAAGTAAACTTCAGGAGATTCGAGATGAGTTTGACGAGATTGGAATTAGCCTTGATAATGCAAGAAAATTTGTGGGAGAAACCGCAGGATATTCCGGAGAGGCTCAACACCAGAAAATGCGCCTTGAATCTATAGGGCTTTTTGAACAACTAACTTTTAATCCTGGAAAATGTCCATTATGTTCTGGAACGCTTGAACAGCCACTTCCTAGTGTGGAGATGATAAAAGCTTCTATTGTTAATTTGGATAAGTCAATAGCAAATGTGACACGTGAGCAGCCAAAACTAAGAGCTTTTATTTCTGATTTGGAACGCGAACGTGAAAAGAAGCAGGAAGAGATTAAAGCATTAGAAGCAGAAATTGACGGGTTGTATCAGCAGGAAAGTGAAAGAGCTCGGCTAAGAGATATAAATGCACGAAGAGGAAAAGTAGTTGGACGAATTAGCCTTTGGGTTGAGAGTGTAGAAAATGATACAGAGTCAGAAAAGCAGGAACAAGTTGTAAAAAGAATCGAAGGTCGTATAAAAGAAATTGATGACATTCTTGATAGAGACTCTGTGGAGGAACGCAAGCAGTCAGCTCTTTCTCGTATACAGGAAGATATGACGAAATGGGCCAAAGCGTTACAACTAGAACATAGTGACAATCCGTACAGGCTCGACTTGAATAAGGTCACTGTTGTTGTCGATAAGCCAGAAAGACCTGTACCACTTAAGCAGTTGGGAAGTGGTTCGAACTGGGTAGGAGTTCATCTTATTGCATACTTTGCATTGCAGCGTTTTTTTGTTAACGCAAATCGACCAGTTCCAAGATTCTTATTCCTTGATCAACCGTCGCAAGTTTATTTTCC
>CACZNU010000003.1 GCA_902782615.1 Oscillospiraceae bacterium
CAGTGCATCCACGGCATCGACCTGCTGCGCTGGATGATGGGCGACGAGGTGGACGAGGTCTACGGCGTCACCGAGCAGCAGTTCCACGACTATCTGGAGTGCGAGGATATCGGCATGGCGGTGGTAAAGTTCAAGAACGGCGCCGTGGGCACCATCGAGGGCACCACCAACGTCTATCCCCGGAACCTGGAGGAGACGCTGTACATCTTCGGCGAGAAGGGTACCGTCAAGGTGGGCGGCACCTCCACCAACAACATCGACGTGTGGGACTTTGCCGATGAGACCGACGCCGACACCAAGAACAAGGGCCTCCAGGAGGCCACCAGCAACGTCTACGGCAACGGCCACACCAGCCTCTTTGCCGACATGATGGACGCCATCGAGCACGACCGCAAGCCCTATGTGGACGCAGTGGCCGGCCGCAACGCCCTGGAGATGATCCTGGCCATTTACCAGTCCGCCGCCACCGGCAAGCCGGTGAAGCTGCCGCTGGAGCATGTGGCCTCTACGGACTTTACCGGCCGGTTCGACAAGTAACCGACGCCGGACAGTCGAGGACTTGGATATGAAACTGGCCTTTGTCGCCCCGGCCAACAGTGTGCATACGGTCCGTTGGGTCAACGCCATGGCCCGGCGGGGCCTGGAGGTGACGCTGTTCTCCCTGGCCTGCCATCCGGCCCGAACCGGCGCCATTGAGCCGGCGGTGCAGATCTGCTATCTACCGGGCAGCGGCATGGCGGGCTACTATACGGCGGCTCCCCGGCTGCGCAGCGCCCTGCGCCGGGGCGGCTTTGACGTGGTCAACGCCCACTATGCCAGCGGATACGGCACCCTGGCCCGTTTGGCCGGCGCCAGACCGCTGCTGCTGAACGTCTGGGGCAGCGACGTGTATGAGTTCCCCTATCAGGGGCGCATCAAGCACACCATTTTGTTGAGAAACCTGCGCTATGCCGACCGGATCGCCTCCACCAGCCATGCGATGGCCGATCAGGTGCGGCTGCTGCTGGGGGAACCGGACCGGGAGATCCCGGTGACGCCCTTCGGCGTGAACATCGGCGACTATGCCGGGGCGGAGAGCGCTCCCCGGGAGGGACCTCTGACCATCGGCATCGTCAAGTCGCTGGCGCCTGTCTATGCCATTGACGATCTGATCCGGGCTTTTGCCATCTTCACCGGGCGGCCGGAGCATGCCGGCGCCCGTCTCCTGATTTATGGAGACGGTCCCCAGCGCGGGGAACTGGAGGAGTTGGCCAGGACGGAGGGTGTGGCGGACCGGGTCACCTTTGCCGGGGTCATCCCCAACACCGACGTGCCCCGCGCCCTGCGGGAGATGGACATCTTTGCCCTGACCTCCCTGCAGGAGAGCTTCGGCGTGGCGGCGGTGGAGGCCATGGCCGCCGGACTGCCTGTGGCAGCGACGGACGTGCCGGGCTTCCGGGAGGTCATCGCCGACGGCGAGACGGGCCTTATCGTGCCTGTCCGGGATCCCCGGGCCATGGCGGAAGCTCTGTCCAAGCTGGCGGACGATCCCGCCCTGCGCCGGACCATGGGTCAGGCGGGCCGCAGACGGGCCGCGGCGCTGTTCAACTGGGACAGCAATGTGGACGCCATGCTGGCTTGCTATGAAGGGATGATCAAAGGATGATGGATATATGAAGAAACCGGCTATTGGAAAAGCGTGGAAAAAGGCGCCCTTTTTCTGCCTGAATGTGCTGTGCCTGCTGTGCCTGGCGGTGATTGCGCTGGGCTTCGGTGCCTCGGATTTGGCAGCAGGGGAGGAACAGGAACTCACCATCCAGCAGATCCACGAGATCGCGGAGGAGTGCCCGGTGTCCTTTGAAGACCCGTTTTTTCTGGTGGCAGTGTCGGACTCTCTGAACTGCGACGTGAGAAAACTGACGGAGGGCCGGCTGGAGAAGGTCAAGTCGCTGACCATCGTCGGCAACGAACGGGTGGAGGAGATCGGCGATTTGCGCCTGTTTCCCAATCTGGAGACGGTGACGATCAAGGAATGCGGCGTCCGGCGGGTTCCGGACCTTTCCGGCCTGCCCCATCTGCTGAAGCTGAACCTGTCCAACAACCAGATCCGGGATCTGTCCGACATGGGCCGCTGCGACAGCCTTGTGGAGCTGAATCTGTCCCATAACCGGATCGAGGACATCAGCGCGCTCTCCAACCTGACGCATGTGGTTAAAGTCGATCTGGCCGAGAACCGGATCACTTCCGCGGACGCGCTCAATGACATGCGGGAGCTGGAGATCATGGATTTGAAGATGAACCAGATCCGCCAGATGCCGGAGATCAGGGCTCCGCACCTGAAGAAGCTCGTGCTGCAGGACAACCTGCTGACGGATATTTCCTTTATGGAAGGCAACAGGACCATCACCTCGCTGGATATCAGCTACAACCGGGTACATGAGATCTCGGGGCTGGCTACCTGTCCCAACCTGGAGGAGCTGTATCTGTATGGGTATTCCCGGATGGACCTGTCCCCTCTGGAGAACATGCCCTCATTCCATTCGATCTTTTTGAGCCAGGTGTTTGAGCGGGATCCCAGCATCAACTTCCTGATCGGGAACTTTAAAACCGCTGACCGATACAGCAAGGCATACTTGATTGCAAAGGAGAAGGGCCTCGATTCATATGAGTAAACTGCTCATCGCGTGCATCATCGTTGTTGCACTGCTGTACTCTCTGTACTTTTTCTACCGGGCATCCGGAACGCTGAATCCGGGCAAGCTCCACATCATCCAGCTGACGGGGCTCCTGTTTTTCCTGCAGACATTTGTGGGCACGGCGCTGATCATGCTGGGCCTGGACCGGCACTACACGCTGGATAAGCTGGCGGACCGGGCGGGGACGATGCAGATCACCTTTTTCGTGGTCATGGCGTTTGCCGTGGCGTTTCCGCTGCTGCTGTGGCTGTTTTTGAGGCTGCTTCGGGTGGATCCGCGGACAGATTATGCCCGGTACCTGGCTGAGACGGATGTGTGCCGTCCCAGACCCGTTCTGTTTGTCCTGATGGCTGCGGCGGCCGCCGTCTGCATCGCGCTGATGGCCCTGTATTTCAAGCGGATCGGCTATGTTCCGCTCTGGCGTCTGTTTTTCCATGACGCCGCCTTTGACACCGGTCTGGAGCGAAACCGCATCAGCGGCCTGTACATCATTCACCCCTATGTGACCAGCATTGGCATCCATCTGGCGATCCCGCTGCTGGCGTATTTTTCCTTTGCCTGCGCATTGTCCGAAAAAAAGCTGAAGTGGTACGCCCTGGCCGGCGTGCTGCTGATCGCCGCCGGACTGGTCAAGACGTATAACTTCGCCAAATCGCCGGTGATACCGTTCCTGCTGGTCTATCTGTGCATCTATATCTATCACCGGGGCGGGATCAAGACCCGCTGGCTGGTGCTGTTCGGGGCCTTCAGCCTCGTGGTGCTGGTGGCTGCCTACGTGCTGCAGGGCAGCCGTCTGAACATGATGGACATTTACAACGGCATCTGGGGGCGGACGTTTTTTACCCAGGTGGGCACGCTCAGCTACAATTTTGAGCTGTTTCCGACCTATCTGCCGTTCCTGCGGGGACGTAGCTTCAACCGGATCATCATGCTCCTGCTGCACCTGCCCTATGGTCAGCAGGTCCGCAGCGCCCGGATCCTCATGGAGTTCTACGGCTCCGAGGGCGTATTTAACGGAACCGCCGGCGTGATGAACTCCCTGTTTATCGGGGAGGCATATGCCAACTTCGGCTGGATCGGTCTGGCTGTTTCCGTGGTGTGGGTGGCGTTTTTCATTGCGGTCATCTTCGCCGTGGTGGTCAAAACCAGAAAGAGCCCCGCTATGGTGACGCTGTTTGCCTTCTTTACGGTGAACGCGGCCTTTACCACCCAGGGCGGCTTTGTGGACTTCGTTTATAACATCAGCTGGATCATCACCTTCGCCGCGATGGTCATCTGCCACAGGCTGCTCTTTTTCCGGGATCGGGCGGCAAAGACATCCGCCGGAGTTGAGGAATGATATCTATGACAAAACTGGACAAGATAAGAGCCCTGGTCCGTGAAAAGTGGACCAGCCTCCGGGATCAGGGCGCGTTACATATTTTTATCGGCAGCTTTATCACGAAATTCGTGGCGTTTTTCGCCTCGATCTTCATCGTGCATCTGTTCAGCAAGCCGGATTACGGCGTTCTCGGGTATGTGGAGAACATCTTCGGCTACGTCTATCTGCTGGCCGGCCTGGGCTTGACCAACGCGGCGCTTCGCTATGTGATCATCAGCGAGGAGGAGCACAAGTACAGCGTTTACCACTATATCATCAAGCGCAGTACGATCTATAACGTGATCATCGTCCTGCTGGCGGTGATCATCTTCTGCTGGATCTATCCCTTCGGGGAGGATTTTTCCCGGGTGCGCTACCTGCTGCCCCTGCTGCTGATCTCCCTGCCGGTGCACTCCCTTTCGGACAGCGGCTCCATGATGCTGCGGTCCATGTTTGCCAACAAGCGGTATGCGGTGCTGTCCTGCCTGCTGGGTGTCAGCGTGCTGGTGTTCAAGTATGTTTTCTCCCTGTTGTGGGGGCTGCCGGGCGCGTTTATCTCCAACGTGACCATCTACGGGTTCTGGGCGGTCTATCTGCTGCTGACCATCCACAACGCCTACTTCAAGGGCTGTCGGCCCACACCGCTTCCGGCGGCGGAACGGCGGGAGATCAACACCTACTCCCTGCAGTTTATGATCACCAACGGCTTGTGGACCGTCTTTATGCTCAACGACGTGTTCCTGCTGGGCCGGATCACCCAAAACGCCACCCTGGTGGCGGATTACAAGGTGGCATACGCCTTCCCCGGAAACATCGCGCTGTTCAGCGCATCCATCGGCATCTTTGTGGCGCCGCTGTTTGTCAAGCATGAGAAGGAGCAGGCCTGGGTCAGAAAGAATTATCGCCTGGTCCTGCTGGCCACGACGGTGATCATCGGCGCGGTATCGGCGGTGCTGGCCATCTGGGCCGGACCCATCATCAAGCTGGTGTACGGTGAGGAATACCTCTCTGTGGTGCCGGTGATGCGGGTACTGCTGTTGGCTGCATTTATCAACAACGCGTTCCGTTATACGAACGCAAATCTGCTCTCGGCCATGGGCCGGGTGAAGGTGAACCTGTACGTCTCCCTGATGGGAACGCTGCTGCAGGTGGGGATCAATTTTCTGGTGATCCCCCGGTACGGTGCCATGGGTGTGGCGTATACCAGCGTGCTGGTCTATACGCTGATGGCCATCGCTGTCAGCGGGGCGTTTCTCTATTACTACTTCCGCAAGCCGGACAGAGAGCCCTCCTGAGTAGAAAAAGAGGCCCCGCACACTGTGCGGGGCCTCTTTTTTTGTGGTTATTTCAGCAGATCCAGGATGCGCTCCTTGGGGATGGCGCCGATGGCCTTGTTGACCAGCTGACCATCCTTGAACACCATCAGGGTGGGGATGCTCATAATGGCGTACTGCTGGGCCAGGTCGGGATTCTCGTCCACGTCCACCTTGGCGATCTTCAGACCGGTCTCGTCGGCGATCTCCTCCAGAATGGGGGCGACCATACGGCAGGGACCGCACCAGGTGGCCCAGAAGTCCACCAGGACGGGCTCCTTGCTCTCCAGGACCTCTTGGCGGAAGGTCGCGGAATCCACGTGAATAATTGCCATAGTTAAAGTCCTCCATTTGTGTTGGTGAATACATTATACCCCATTTTCCGCGCAGTGAACAGTCCCAATATAAAAGTTTACAATTCTCCCGGTACAGGGAAAGCGGTTGAAAAAGACTGCAAAATCTGATAAAATAAAACATTATGATGCTTTGAAGGGAGGGCTGTGCCCTGAAAATATCCAGCTGCTACTATGGAACCACCAAGGACGGCGAAAACGTCACCTGCTACACCATGACCAACAGCGGCGGCATGGAGGCCCGCTTCCTGGACTACGGCTGCATCCTGACCCATCTGATCCTGCCGGACCGCAGCGGCGAGCCGGTGGACGTGGTGCTGGGCTACGACGATCTGGCCTCCTATGAGGCGGACGGGACCTATTTCGGCGCCCTGGTGGGACGCTATGCCAACCGCATCAAAAATGCGGCGTTTGCCTTGAATGGCAAGGAGTATCACTTGACACCAAATGACGGGCCCAACCACCTCCACGGCGTGCTGAGCAAGCGGGTCTTCCGGGGCACGGTGGGGGATGAGTGCGTCCGCTTCACCTATACCAGTCCCGACGGGGAGGACGGTCTGCCGGGTACGGTGCGTATCACCGTCACCTGCGGCCTGGACGATAACAACGTGCTGACCCTGCGCTATGAGGCGGTCAGCGACGCCGACACGGTACTCAACCTCACCAACCACAGCTATTTCAATCTGGCCGGACACCGGAGCGGGAAGGTGGACGAACAGCTGCTGCAGATCGCGGCGGATGCCTTCCTGGAGACGGCGGACGACACCTGTCCCACCGGCCACATCCTGCCGGTGAGCGGGGTGATGGACTTCCGCCGCCTGCGCCGGATCGGTCAGGGTTTTCCCGCCGCCTGCGAGCAGATGGAGCTGGTGGGAGGCTACGACCACTGTTATGTGCTGCGGCCCCACGCGGCCCCGGCGGCCCTGGCCTACTGTCCCAAGACCGGCATCACGCTGACGGTGGTCACCACCCAGCCGGGTCTGCAGCTCTACAGCGGCAACTATCTGGAGGACAATCCGCTGCCTGGTAAGGGCGGCACCCGGTATCACCGTCGCAGCGGCTTCGCCCTGGAGACGGAGCACTATCCCTGCTCGCCCAACTTCCCGGACTTCCCGACCACGGTGCTGCGGGCAGGGGAGACGTACCGGCAGACCACCATGTACCAGCTTCAGGTGAACCGGGGCGAGGAGAACTGACCCGTTTGGGCCGACAAAAACCACGAGAGGAGGGAAGGATTTGAGCTTTACGACCCCGTTCTTTTTGTTCATATTTTTCCCCCTCAGCGTCGCCCTGTACTACGGGGCGGCGGCTCTGGAGACGTGGATGCCCGGGCTGAAGAAGCTGCGCCTGAGCGATCTGGTCCTGCTGGGGATGAGTCTGGTGTTTTTCGGATGGGGCATCCTGAAGAACACCATGTACCTGCTTGTCTATATCCTGGCGGTTTACGCCTTGGGCAGACTGCTGGCAGCGAGGGGCAAACAGGGGAGCCGATGGATCCTGGCCCTGGGCGTGACGCTGCTGCTGGGCGTGCTGTATCTCTACAAGTATCATACCTTTACAGCGACGACGATCAACGGCCTGGCGGGGCGGACGATCCTCCCCGCCGGCAGTCTGGCGCCGCTGCTGGGCATCTCCTACCTGACCTTCGCGGCCATCTCCTACCTGGTGGATATCCGGCGGGAGCTGGCTCCGGCGGGCAATTTGCTGGATGCGGCGCTGTACCTGGCATTTTCCCCAAGATGCTGTCCGGGCCCATTGTGCTGTGGCGGGATTTCGGCCCCCAGCTGGCATGCCGGAGCCGGAGCGTGGAGAGGTTTGTGTCCGGCCTGAACCGGATCATGATCGGCTTTGCCAAGAAGCTGATCCTGGCAGATACTTTCGGCGGGCTGTGCGCCAAGATCCAGGCCGCCGCGGAGACCGGCATCGACGTGCCCACCGCCTGGGGCTGCGCTTTCCTCTACATGCTGCAGATCTACTACGATTTCGCCGGTTATTCCGATATCGCCATCGGCCTGTCCCGGCTGTTTGGCTTCGACGTCAAGGAGAACTTCCGCTTTCCCTATGTGTCCACGTCCATCACCGAGTTCTGGCGTCGCTGGCATATCTCCCTGGGCACCTGGTTCAAGGAGTACGTATACATCCCCCTGGGCGGCAACCGGAGGGGCAAGGGGCGGACGCTGCTGAACCTGGCCATCGTGTTCTTCCTGACCGGGCTGTGGCACGGCGCCGGATGGGGCTACATCTGCTGGGGCGCCATGCACGGCGTGTGCCGCCTGGCGGAGAAGATCCTGGACGGCACCAAATTCTATGAGCGCATTCCCAAGCCCATCAAATACCTCTTCACCATGTTCGTGGTGATGATCGGCTGGGAGGCGTTCCGCCTGGGCAATCTGACGGATGTGATCGAGTTCCTCCGCATCATGTTCGGCGCCGGAGGGGCCGATTGGATCCGCTTTTCCTTCCCGTATTATTTCGATGCCAAGATTTGCACCTTGACGGCCATTGCCGTGATCGGCGCTACCGCCCTTGCCATCCCGCAGATCAGAGATCTGCCCCGGCGTCTGGCGGGGAACCGGGTCTGGTTCGTTGTGCAGGAGCTGTTTTTGCTGGCGCTGATGGCGCTGGCGGTGGTGTTCATGGTGAACTCTGCCTACAGCCCGTTCATCTATTTCCGGTATTGAGGGAGGCGAGGATATGAAAAAGTATCAGATCGCCCTGATCGCCGTGTTCTTTGCCCTGCTTCTCCTGCCGGTGGCGGCCTTCACCCGGGAGGAGAACATCGCCTCGAAGATCGACAACCGGATGCTGGCCAACAACCCCTTCGGACCCAACGCTGTCATCGACAGCGAGACCGGCCTGTCCGGCGCCGTGGAGCGCTATGTATCGGACCGGATCGGCTACCGGACGGAGATGATCCGGCTCTATACCCAGCTCAGCGACAAGCTGTTCGGCGTGATGGTCCACCCGTCCTATACCTATGGCCGGAACGGGCATGTTTTTCCGCCGGACCCCGGAGACGGGCCGGAGCTGTCCGACCTGAAGCGGACCTTTGCGGACATGGTGATCCGCATCCAGCACTACTGTGACCAGCGGGGCGTGCCGTTCCTGTTTGCCTTCGATCCCATCAAAAACGCCGTTTATCGGGATGAACTGCCGGTCGGCATGAATTTCAACAACGACTGGAAAGAGGAGTTCTTTGCCCTGCTGGATCAGGGCGGCGTCAACTATGTGGACACCACGGATACCCTGATCCAAAAAAGGCAGGACGGTCAGGTGGTGTTCAATCGAAAATTCAACGCCGGACACTGGAACAACTGCGGCGCCTTTTTCGGCGTCAACCACATGCTGGCGGCGCTGGAGGGGGACTTTCCTGCTCTGACGCCAAACCGGATGGAGGACTTCTTCATCTGGACCCGGCTGGACGCCACGCTGCCGGCGTCGGATTTTCCCATCCATGAATTTGAGACGATCTATGAGTATCGCTGCCGGGTGGACGATCTGACGAACACCCTGGCCGGGGAGGTGAAGCTGGATCCCCAGTACACCGATTTCCGCTACACGGTCAACCCCGATCAGTTGGAAAAGGGCGCGCCTCGCACCCTGGTCCTCCAGGGCAGCTATATGAACGGCATGGGCTACAAGTTCCTGGACACCCGGCTGGGGGAGTACATCGCCGTTCACAACTTCCAGAACATCACCGACTTCGACTACTATTTCAATCTGTTCCAGCCGGAGTGCGTGATCTTCGAGGTGGGCGAATACGTCTTTACCGAGCGGTATTTCTCCACCCAGCGCATGGCGGCCGCCCAGCTCAATCCGGTGCTGGACACCTTTGCCGCCCTGCCGGAGGAGGAGGGACTGCTGGAGACCGGACAGGTACAGCTCCGGGAGGGGGAGGCATTGACCACCCTGACGGTGACGGGACTGCCGGCGGATACCCGATACGCCTACGCCATCATCGGCGACACAGTCTATGACCTGCACCGCGGGGAGGAGGGCTGTACCCTGACCCTGCGGAACGGCACCTTTGACGGGCTGACCGTGGTCACAGTGGACGATGCCCAGCAGGTCCGGCGGGTATTTCGGACGGAGTAAGTGAAAAACAAAGAGACGGCCGCACCGTGTGCGGCCGTCTCTTTGTGGTTATATCCAGGGAAAAGTCTTATTGCGCCTTTTTCAGCTTGGCCAACTCTTCCTCTTCCAGGATGCGGTAGGCCACCTTGCCCACCAGGGTCTTGGGCAGCTCATCCCGGAACTCGATGTCGCTGGGCATGGCGTACTTGGCAATGTGCTTGCGGCAGTAGGAAAGGAGTTCCGCTTTACAGGCGTCGGTGGGGACGTAGCCGGGCTTGAGCACCACGAAGGCCTTGACCCGCTGGATCTTGATGGGGTCGGGCAGACCGATGACGCAGCTGACCTGCACATACTCGTGGCCGTCCAGGACGTTCTCCAGCTGGGAGGGGTAGACGTTGTAGCCGTTGGTGACGATCATGCGCTTGAGGCGCTGGAGGAAGTACACGAATCCGTCGGCGTCCATATGGCCCAGGTCGCCGGTGTAGAGCCAGGAATC
>CACZNU010000004.1 GCA_902782615.1 Oscillospiraceae bacterium
ATTTTGAGAGGGCAAGAGAACACGTTGGATGCCGAAGACGTTATTTTATATGACCTTCTCTTCTGCATTCAACGAGTACGATCCAAGAAGGAGAGCACAACCACCGATGAAAAGGAGGGTGTCATATGAACAAGTTTTTTGACTATCTGGAGGCCGATCTGCCGATGCGTACCATTCGGGAGCTGGGTCAGTATATCCGCCGGTTTGCAGCTGCTCTCGGCGGTGAAATCCCGGTGGAGGGTCGGATGGGTAAGGTGGGCTTTTGCGCCTCGTCCCTACCGGGCGAACAGGTGCAGGTCCACTGGGTCCAGGTGGGCCGGGAGCGGATCCCGGTGGAGGCCACCATCTGAGCAGCCGCTATGCTCCGCGAGAGAAGGGCCGTCCGGCTTGTCCGGACGGCCCTTCCGCAATTTGTGTGCTTATTCGTATTTTGCCAGCACCCGGCGGCAGTAGTCGGCAAATCCGGCGCGGACCTCCGGGGAGGAGAGGATCTCCGCCTCATCACCGAACTGGAAGAGCCAGCCGAAGAAGGTGGGCCCTACCTCCACCGGCGCGGTGAGGGAGAAGGTGTCATCTCCATCGGCGCGCATGTGGGCATCGGTGCCGAAGCGGTCGATGACGGCGTTGCGCAGGTGATTGGCAAAGCGCAGCGTCACCGTGGCGGTGTCGCCCTTGTACATGTCGAACCGGCTCTTGACGTAGGAGCCCAGGTCGAAATCCTCCGGCAGGTCACTGCGGGGCTGATTGGTGACGGTGAGGTTGTCCATCCGATCCAGGCGATAGTGGCGGTAGTCACCCAGCTGGGCGTCATAGGCCACCAGATAGTAGTTGCGGTCCACACAGAGAGCCACGGGGTCGGTGGTGTAGAGAGCGCCGTCTCGCCGATAGGCCTTTTGCCCGTCCACCGTCCAGTCGAAGTACCGGAAGGAAATCCGTCGGTTTTCGTTGATGGCGGCGTTGATACCGTCCACGATATAGTAGAGCTTCTCATTGTGGGTGCGGACCCGGTTCATCACGTAGACCTGGCGGCGCAGCTGGCGGGCCTGGGGCTGGCTGGTCAGCGTCTCCAGCTTGCCGATCAGCTCCATGCTCTTGGCCTTTGTCAAAAAGGGGGAGGCCTGTACTACATCGATGAGCAGCTTCAGCTCCGGCAGCTGGAAATCCCGCTCCCCCAGAAAATAGCCGTAGCTCTTGCTCTTGATGCCCTGGATATCCATACCGTACAGCCGCAGCAGCTCCAGGTCGTCGTAGATGCTCTTGCGCTCGGCGGAGATGCCGTAGAGGGCCAGATGGTCGATCATGTCCTGCACGGTCTTGGGGTGCTGCTCGTCGGTCTGTTGGGCCATAAAACGGGCCAGATACAGCAGCTTCAGCTTTTTGTTGGCCATGGTGAGCCTCCTCTGCTTGTTGGTAGCTCCATTGTAACAGATGTACCCGAGGTTGAACAGAAAAAAATTAACAAAATCCGGCACCTTTCGGCGGTTGACGGTTTGGGCCCGGTTATTGTATAATAAACTGATTTAATATGCGGAGGTATGTACCTGATGTGGATTGCTGACGGTTGGAAGGATTATGAACTGCTGGACTGCGGCGGCGGCGAAAAGCTGGAGCGTTGGGACCGGCAGATCCTGGTGCGCCCGGACCCCCAGGCCATCTGGGAGACGGACCACAGGCATCCCGGCTGGAAGAGCGCCAATGCCCGCTACAGCCGCTCCTCCACCGGAGGCGGACACTGGGACAAGAAGAAGCTGCCGGAGAGCTGGCCCATCCGCTATAAGGAGCTGACCTTCCAGGTCAAGCCCATGAACTTCAAGCACACGGGCCTGTTCCCGGAGCAGGCGGCCAACTGGGACTTTGCCATGGAGAAGATCCGCCAGGCGGACCGGCCCATCCGGGTGCTGAATCTCTTCGCCTATACCGGCGGCGCCACGGTGGCCTGCGCCAAGGCCGGCGCCAGCGTGTGCCATGTGGACGCGGCCAGGGGCATGGTGTCCTGGGCCAGGGAAAACGCCAGATGCTCCGGCCTGGAGGAGGCGCCCATCCGCTGGATCGTTGACGACTGCGCCAAGTTCGTGGAGCGGGAGATCCGCCGGGGCAAGACCTACGACGCCATCATCATGGATCCGCCGTCCTACGGCCGGGGGCCTGGCGGCGAGGTGTGGAAGCTGGAGGAGAATCTCTATCCCTTTGTGAAGCTTTGTGCCCAGGTACTGTCCGACAAGCCGCTGTTCGTGATCCTGAATTCCTACACCACGGGTCTGGCTCCGTCGGTGCTGGGCTATATTCTGCAGATGCTGGTGGGCAGCCGGTTTGGCGGCAAGGTGACCTGGGATGAGCTGGGCCTGCCCTGCACAGAATCCGGCATGGCTCTGCCCTGCGGCGCCACGGGCCGTTGGATGAGCGAGTGATGGAAGACCTGCTGTATTTTGCGGGGAACATGGTTCCCGGCGCCGTACTGGCTGCGCTGCTATGGAGCGCGACTTATCCGCTGCGGCGCCGGCGATTGACCCGACTGGGGTTCACCAGCTCCACCGCCCGGGAGATCCTACTTTTGCTGTTTGCCGCCTTCTGCGGCGGCATGGCGGCGGCCACGCTGACGCCGCCGGACTTTGACCTGTGGCACGTGATCCGATATGGCTACCACGGAACCTTTTTCAGCCGCAGCACGGTGAATGGGGAGATCCTGCGGGAGATCGTACGGTCCCTGCAATACGAGCCGCTGTATTTTTGGGGCAACGTGGTCATGTTCGCGCCCTTTGGCTTTCTGCCGGCGGTGCTGTGGCGCGGCAGCCGGTGGTACAGGGCGCTGGTCATCGCCGTGGGCGTCACGGTAACCATTGAGAGTTGGCAGTTTTTCATCGGTCGGACCTTCGACGTGGACGACCTGCTGCTCAATACCGTGGGCACTATGCTGGGCTGGCTGCTGTGGCTCATTTTGAAGAAACCGACACTGACCTGTGAGGAAACATAGATGATCGAGACGAAAGAACTGACCTTTATCTACCCGGCGGAGGAGGGGCGCGAGGCATCCGCCGCCCTGCGGGACGTGAACCTGCAGATCGAGGCGGGGACCTTTGTGGCGGTGCTGGGGCACAACGGCTCCGGAAAGTCCACCCTGGCCAAGCACTTCAACGCCGTGCTGCTGCCCTCCGGCGGTACCGTGTGGGTAGAGGGCATGGATACCAAGGACGAGGCGCTCCTGCTGGAGATCCGCCGCCGCGTTGGCATGGTGTTCCAAAATCCGGATAACCAGATCGTTGCCAACGTGGTGGAGGAGGACGTGGCCTTTGCCCCGGAGAACCTGGGCGTGCCCACAGAGGAGATCCGCCGCCGTGTGGATGACGCTCTGGCGGCGGTGGGTATGGGGGAATTTCCCCGCCACGCGCCCCATCTGCTCTCCGGGGGCCAGAAGCAGCGTATCGCCATCGCCGGCGTTATCGCCATGGAGCCAGAGTACATCGTACTGGATGAGGCAACGGCCATGCTGGACCCTGTTGGCCGTCGTGATGTGCTGAACACCGTACACAAGCTGAACCGGGAGCGGGGCATCACCGTGGTACTCATCACCCATCACATGGATGAAGCGGCGGACGCCGACCGGGTGGTGGTCATGGATGACGGAAAAGTAGCCATGGACGGTACGCCCCGGGAGGTTTTCTGCCGGGTGGAGGAACTCCACGACCTGGGCCTGGCCTCACCGGAGACGGTGGAGCTGCTGTACGACCTCAATGCCCACGGCATGGATCTGCCGCTGGACGCCATCACCGTAGAAGAGTGCGCGGACGCCATCGTGTCAGCGCTGCAAGAGGAGAAGTAAGCCATTGGAACCGATCATTCGCGTTGATAATCTGACGCATACCTATAGCGAGGGGACGCCTTTCCAGCGCAACGCTGTGGAGGGCATGAACCTGAAGGTGATGCCCGGCGAGTTTTTGGGTATCATCGGACATACCGGATCGGGGAAATCCACCCTGATCCAGCATCTCAACGGTCTGCTCAAGCCCACGTCCGGCCACGTCTATCTGAAAGGCCAGGACATCTGGGCCAAGCCCCGGGAGATCCGCCGGGTGCGGTTCCAGGTGGGATTGGTATTCCAGTATCCGGAGTACCAGCTCTTTGAGGAGACGGTATACAAGGATATCGCCTTCGGCCCCGGCAACATGGGGCTGGACCAGACGGAAATCGACCGGCGTGTCCGGGCTGCGGCGTCCTTCGTGGGGTTGGAGGAGGATCAACTGGAGCGATCTCCATTTGAACTCTCCGGCGGCCAGAAGCGCCGTGTGGCCATCGCCGGCGTCATCGCTATGGAACCGGAGGTGCTGATCCTGGACGAACCCACCGCGGGCCTTGATCCCCGGGGCCGGGAGAAGATCCTGGGCCAGATCCGGGCCTATCACAAGGCCCGGGGCACCACGGTGATCCTGGTGAGCCACAGTATGGAGGAGATCGCCCGGAACGTGGACCGCATCGCCGTGCTGCACCACGCTCACAACTATATGGACGGCACCCCGGCCCAGGTCTTTGCCCGGGCTAGGGAACTGGAGGAGATTGGCCTGGATATCCCACAGGTCACCAAGGTGGCCCTGGCGCTGCGGGAGAAGGGCGTGGCGGTGGATCCGTCTGTCTACACCGTGGAAGCGCTGCGGCGGCAGCTGCTGGCGCTGAAAGGGGGCGACGGCGGATGCTGAAGGATATCACCCTGGGCCAGTATTTTCCCGGCGATACCATCGTCCATCGACTGGATCCCCGCACCAAACTGCTGTGCGTGATTCTGTATATCGTGGCTCTCTTTTGCGCCAAGTGGTTCGTGTCCTACGCCGTGGTGGCAGCCATGCTGATTGTATGTGTCTGCCTCTCCCGGGTCAAACTGAAGGCGCTGACCCGCGGATTAAAGACGGTCTATATCATCGTGGCATTCACGGCCATTATGAACCTGTTTTTCACCGGGGGCGAGCCCATCAGCAGCCTGCCGGTTCTGCGGCATATCTCCGTGGCCGGCATCTACGCCGCCGTGTTTATGATGCTTCGGATCGTGCTGCTGATCATGGGCACGTTCCTGCTGACTTA
>CACZNU010000005.1 GCA_902782615.1 Oscillospiraceae bacterium
TGCCGCCGGTGAAGGCCCCGGCCATCATGTTGAACTGCACCGAGGTGTCCACTGCGGCGTCCACGCCCGGCTCCACACCGTTTTTCCGCATCACGTACTCCAGCGTCATCTCCGGCATGCCGCCCAGACGGCCGCCGATGATGGTTCTGCCCCGCACGTCGTCCCAGGAGAAGGTCTCGTCGGTGCGGCCCACCAGGAAGGAGCCGTCCCGCTTGGTCAGCTGGGCGAAGATGCGGGGATAGTCCTCCTTGCCCTGGTTGTAGACATAGATGCAGCTCTCGCCGCCGGCCAGACCGATGTCGCTCTGACCGGATACCACGGCGGTCATCACCTTGTCGGCGCCGCCGCCGTTGGTCAGCTCGATGTCCAGTCCCTCGTCGGCAAAGTAGCCCAGCTCCATGGCTACGTACTGCGGCGCGTAGAAGACGGAGTGGGTCACCTCGTTGAGGCGGACCTTCACGGTTTCCGCCTTTCCACCGCACCCGGTCAGCACCGTCCCCAGCAGCGCAAAGGCCGCCAGGAGAAGAGACAGCTTTCGTTTCATTGCATTACCCCCAATAGATGATTCAAATATTTTTCCACCCACAGCACCAGCCGGTACATGATCACCGCAGCGATGGCCAGGATCAGCACGCTGGCCATGACCAGATCCATGTTGAACACCTGGGAGCCGTAGACGATCAGGTAGCCCAGACCGGACCGCGAGACCAGAAACTCACCCATGATGACGCCCACCCACGACAGGCCCACGTTGACCTTCAGCGTGGCCAGCAGCGTAGCGTAGTTGGCGGGAAAGACCAGCAGCCGCAGGATTTGTCCCCGGCTGGCGCCCAGCGTCCGCATCAGACGGATCTTCTCGGGATCGGTGCCCCGGAAGCCCTGGTACATGTTGAGAATGGTGACGATCAGGGAGATGGCCAGCGTCATGGTGATGATGGAGCCCATCCCGGCGCCCATCCACACGATGAAAATAGGACCCAGCGCCGTCTTGGGCAGGGCGTTGAGGACCACCAGATAGGGATCCAGGATCCGGGACAGGGTGTCGGACCACCACATGCACACGGCGATGAGAGTGCCCAGGGCCGTGCCGGCGGTGAAGCCCACCACCGTCTCCAGCACCGACGTGCCGATGTGGTGCCACAGCTGTCCCTCCCGCCACAGCTTTGCCACCGTGGCCAGCATGCGGCTGGGACTGCTGATGAGAAAGCCGTCGCTCCAGCCCAGGCGGGTGCTCAGCTCCCACAGGCCCAGCAAGGCGACCAGCAGGGCGATCTGCCACGCCCGGATAAGGCGGGCCCGGCGCTGCCGTCGGCGCAGATAGGCCAGCCGCTGGGGGGAAGGGGTCAACTCAGTCATGGAGATCCAACTCCTTCCAGATGAGATTGAAATACCCGGAAAAGGCCGGGGAATCCCGCCGATCCAGAGGCGGCAGGGACTTCAGAGCGCCCATGTCGATGATATCCTTCACCACGGCAGGCCGGCGGCTGAGGACGATCACCCGGTCCGACATGCTGATGGCCTCGGAGATATCGTGGGTCACCAGCAGGGCGGTCTTGTGCTGCTCCCGGATGATCCGGTAGATGTCCGAGGATACGCTCAGCCGGGTCTGATAGTCCAGGGCGGAAAAGGGCTCATCCAGCAGCAGAATCCTCGGGTCGGTGGCCAGGGTGCGGATCAGAGCGCAGCGCTGACGCATGCCGCCGGACAGCTGCCCCGGTTTTTTCCGGGAGAAGTCCCCCAGATCGTAACGCTCCAGCAGCTCCCGGACGTGTTTTTGCCGCTCCGGGGTGTTCTGCCCCATGACCTGCAGGCCCAGCGTCACGTTGTCCCAGATGCTCCGCCACTCGAACAGCTGATCCCGCTGGGGCATCAGGCCGATTCGGGACGTGGGGGCGGTGACCTCCTGTCCGTCCACCCGGACGCTGCCGGAGCTCAAATGCTCCAGTCCGGCGATGGCGCCCAGCAGCGTGGACTTGCCGCAGCCGGAGGGCCCCACGATGCTGCAGAACTCCCCCTCCTCCACGCCGAAGGACACGTCTCGGAGGGCCTCCACCTCGCCGTCGGGCGCCTGATAGGTGGCCGCGGCGTTTTGGAGCTCGATGATCATACTCGTATGACCTCCTTTTGTGTAGTCGGAGAAATGCTCTCCGGTGTCATTCTATGCCGGCCGGAAGGGGCCGGGTGCTTGCCCGGCGGTGGGATCTGTGGTAAAATAAAGTCCGAAAAATGGAGGTGCCCCCATGGAAACTTTTGCCTGTTATGAGACGAAGCTGGGCCTCTTGCTGGCGGCCTGTGAGGGCGGCGCGGTGACGCGTCTGCAGTGGGTGGAGGAGATGGCCTGCCCCAACGACCCCACGCCCCTGTCCGATGAGGCGGCGGAACAGGTGCGCGCCTTTCTGGACGGGAGGCGGGAGAGCTTTGAGCTGCCGCTGGCGCCCCGTGGAACGGACTTTCAGCGGGCCGTGTGGGAGCAGGTGGGCGCCATCCCCTACGGCCAGACCCGATCCTACAGCGATATTGCCGCCGCATTGGGCCGCCCCGCAGCCGTCCGGGCGGTGGGCGCCGCCGTCGGCCGCAACCCCATCTGGCTGGCCATCCCCTGCCACCGTGTGGTGGGCAGGGACGGCGCCCTCACCGGCTACGCCGGGGGCCTTGCCCGCAAGGCCTTTCTGCTGGAGCTGGAGCGGGGCGGAAAAAGTCGGTAAAGGGACTTTCCACCCCCGGCAGTTTATGGTATAATCGGCAAAAACGTGAGCGGAGGAACGAAACTATGGGAATCGTGGTGCTGGGCGCTGTATTCGTGGATATCAAGGGCTACCCGCTGGACGCCTATATCCCCGGCGGACGGAACGCCGGCCGGGTGGAGCAGGTCCACGGCGGCGTCAGCCGCAACATCGTGGAGGACATCGCCAACGTGGAGCTGCGGCCCACCTTTGTCAGTCTGGTGGACCGGGGCGGCACGGGACTGGACGTCATCGAGAAGCTGCGCAAGCACAAGGTGAACACCGACTACGTCCGGGCCACCCGGGACGGCATGGGCACCTGGCTGGCCATTTTCGACAACGACGGCGACGTCACCGCCGCCATCTCCAAGCGGCCGGACCTGATGCCCATCCTCCGCACGCTGGCCGAGCACGGCGACGAGATCTTCTCCCAGGCCGACAGCGTGGTGCTGGAGATCGACATGGACAAGGACATCGTCAAGGAGGTGTTCCGCTATGCCGAGAAGTACGGCAAAGACGTCTACGCCGTGGTGTCCAACATGAGCATCGCGGTGGAGCGCCGTGACTTCCTGCGCCAGACGGCC
This sequence comes from Oscillospiraceae bacterium, assembly GCA_902782615.1. Classification (GTDB taxonomy): domain Bacteria; phylum Bacillota; class Clostridia; order Oscillospirales; family Oscillospiraceae; genus Vescimonas. The sequence goes on from CACZNU010000005.1 coordinate 3,308, forward strand.
TGCTTCGTCTGCAACCGCCAGGAGGCGGGCATCCTGTTCCTGGAGGACTATGAGGGCAAGACGGCGGAGGAGATGATGGATCTTCTCCCCGAGCGGGTGAAGAGCGCCGGCATCCCTCGCATGGTGGTCACCATGGGCGGCGACGGCGCCGTCTATGTGGACGAGGACGGCTCCGTGGGCTTCTGCCCGGCCCAGAAGGTGGACGTGAAGGACACCACCGGCGCCGGAGATGCCTTCTTTGCCGGCGTGACCATCGGCCTGACCTATGGGAAGACCCTGGCCGACTCCTGCCAGATCGGCACCCGCCTGGCGGCGTCGGTGATCTGCACGTCGGAGAACGTGTGCCCCCGGTTCCTGCCCGGTGAGTTCGGGCTGGACGTTCAAGTGGAGGAGTAAAGCAGCAAAAAAGAGACCGGATCGTTTCGATCCGGTCTCTTTTCTATTTATTGATCCGTTCCCGCAGCGCGGCGATGTCCTCCGGGGTGGTGCCGCAGCAGCCGCCGATATACTGGACATATTCCAGCGCCGGGGCCAGGGCGGACACGAAGTCCTCCGGGCCGTGGCCCGGCGGCATATTGGGCTTACAGAGCAGGGGCAGATCCGTGCGGCGGCGAAATTCCGCCATCACGGGCACAGAGGCCTCCGCACCGCAGGAGCAGTTGAGCCCGATGGCGGCGGGGTGATACGCCGCTGCCAGCGCGGCAAATTCCCCCGCCGTGCAGCCGCCATAGGTGCGCCCGTCGGGGCCGAAGGTCATGGCGCACAGAAGAGGCAGGTCGTATTGGAATGCCCGCTCCAGGGCCAGCGTCAGAAGCGCCTTCTCCCAGAAGGTCTGGAGGAAGATACAGTCCGCCCCGGCATCCGCGCCGGCGCCGATCTGTTCGTCGTAGGCGGCAGCGGCGGCGATGCGGTCCGCTTTGTCGGCGGGCACCGTCTCCAGCGGCCCGACGGACAGGGCCACCTGCGCCTTGTCACCTGCCGCGGCCTTGGCGATGCGGACGCCGGCGGACACCACCTCATCCACGCGGAAGCCGGGGTACCTGGACACGGCGGGACCGTTGGCGCAGAAGGTGTTGGCCAGAATGATCCCGCTCCCGGCGTGCACGTAGCCTGCCGCCAGGTCCCACACCAGCGCCGGGTGGGTGATGCTGTACTGCCAGACCGGGACCTTTGGGATGCCCCGCTCCGCCGCCATGGCCCAGAGATTGGTGCCCACGGCGCCGTCCAGCAATGTGATGGCATGGGACATAAGCGCCCGCCTCCTTTTTTGCCATAGTATCCCCCGGGGCAGGGGAAGTCAAGACGGGAAAAATCCGGAAAAGCCCGGGCTTTTCCGGATTTTTTTGGATGGATATTACTCCCGGCGCAGTGCCTCGATGGGATCCAGCCTGGCGGCCCGGGAGGCGGGCATGGCGCCGAAGAGGATGCCGATGACCATGGAGAAGCCCACGGCGATCAGGATCCACGGCACGCTGACGCCGAACTCCAGGCCGGCCACCACGGAGATGATCTTGGCCAGGCCGATGCCCAGCAGCACGCCCAGAATGCCGCCTACGCTGGTCAGCACGGCCGACTCCGTCAGAAACTGGGCCAGGATGGTGCGGTTCTTGGCGCCCAGTGCCTTTTTCAGACCGATCTCGGCGGTGCGCTCCGTCACCGACACCAGCATGATGTTCATCACGCCGATGCCGCCCACCAGCAGGGAGAGGCTGGCGATGGACACCAGCATCAGCTGGATGGAGTTGGTGAGGGTCTTCAGCTCCTCCGCATCCTCCATGGCGTTGACGGCGGTGTAGCGGATGGAGTCGTGATAGACGTTGGTGTTGAGGATCTCGGCGGCCCGGCTGCCAACGGAGGCCATCTGCCCGGTGCTGGCGGCCCGGACGCCCACGGTCTGGGGCTCGTCGAACTGGTAAATAATGGGCCAGGCCTGGTCGGGGATATACACGTGGCTGCCGCCGCTGCGGTAGCCGTACATATAGTAGTCGTCGAGGGAGTCGTACTCGGCGGCCTGGGCGTTGTCGTCCCGGATCACACCCACCACCACGAAGGGCTCCTGCTGGATTTCGATGGCCAGGCCCAGGGGGTCGGCACCGTCGAACAGGTTTTCCACGGTACTCTCGTCCACCAGGGCCACCTTGCCGCCCCGGGCGTACTCCCCGGCGGTGAAATCCCGGCCCCGGGCTACGGAGAACTGCATGGTGTCCAGGAAGCTGTCGCTGATGCCGGTGATGGTGCCCTCGCCCAGAGGACGGTCCAGATAGTAGGCGCCGTTCCAGCTCTGGCGGGTGCGGTAGGCGGTGGCGCCCTCCACGCCGTCCAGCTGGCGCACCTGCTGCAGCAGGCCCTCGGACACCACAGGGATGCCGGAGGGGACGCCGCTGCTGAAGTCGTAGGGCCAGCTGTCCTGGCTCAGGGCCACGGTGGTCACGTTGTTGCCGGAGCCCACCAGACTGCGCTCCAGCTTCCGGTTGGTGCCCTCCACGATGGAGACGATGGCGATGATGCTGGCGATGCCGATGATCACGCCCAGGGTCGTCAGAAAGGAGCGCAGCTTATGAGACCAGATGCCCCGCAGGGATGAGCGGATATTTTCCCACATAAGTTCTGCCTCCTTTCTTAGAACAGATTCCGCTTCATCTCGGTGGTGGTCAGGGCGCCCACCCGGGCGCTCTTGCCGTAGGGGAAGGCCACCATATCGTCCAGCGTCAGGCCGGAGAGGATCTTCACATACTCCGCCTCGGAGGTGCTCTGCACGGTGACGTCCCGGCGCTCCAGATGGCCGGTGCCGTCGTCCACCAGCACGTAGTGGCCGCCCTCGTCGGAGCGGACGTAGATCTTCTCCAGAACGATGATCTGATCCACGTTCTCGATGTAGGACTGGATGTTCACCTCCTCGCCCACGTTGAAGCCATCGGAGTTCTCCATGTAGGCGGTGAACTGGTAGTAGGACACGTTGGGGTTGCCGTCGCCGTAGTACCCCTGGTTTTCCGAGGGATAGTCGGCGATGTCGGTGATGCGGGCGTCGGTGGTCATGCCGGTCATCCAGGAGGTGACGCTGAGACGGTCGCCCACCCGGGACTCCGCCAGATCCAGCTCGCTGATATAGCCGGTGAGGGTCACCCCCTGGGCGCCGGAGACCACGCAGAAGGCGGAGCCGTCCTGGGGCGGGCTGTGGGGGTCGCCCATGGCGGTGACGGTGCCGTCCATGGCAGAGCGGACGGTGGCGTCATCCAGATTCTTTTTGGCCTGGGCCAGGGAATTCTGGGCCAGGGCCAGGGAGTTCTCCAGCCGGCGGATGCTCAGCTCCTGGTCGGAGATCAGCTTGGCCTTCTGGGCCTCGGTATAGGTGGGGGTGTCGGGGATATCGGGGAGCTCCGGTACCGGTGGGAACCACTGGGCGCGGTCGGCCACGGACCAGAAGGAGTCGAGCTCCACGGTGGGCCAGTTGCGCCCGTCGATGATCCACTGGGACAGGGGCTGGGGAGGTTCCGCGGGCGTCTCCGGCTGGGCGGGGGCCTCTCCCTGGCCGGGCTCGGCCGGGTCGGCCGGATCAGGGTCCAGCTGGACGGGGGTCGCCGTCTCGGGGGGCTGACCGCCCTCCCAGATCTGCAGGGCCACCACCAGACCCTCGTCGATCCACCGGTTGATCTGCTCTCCGGTGATCAGGGTCTTGTCGTTGCAGTAATAGGCCCGGTCCGCCTGACCGGTCACGTCCTCGTGATACTGGGCGGGCAGTTTCTGCTCATCGGTGAGTTGGTAGGGCTGGGGCTCCGCCGGCTCATCCGGCAGGGCCGCCGTGGGGACGATCTTCTCATAGGCTGCCAGCTGCTGCCGGGCGATGTCCAGGGAGCCGGCGTAGGAATCCACCGTCAGCTGCCGCTCCTGCACCGCCAGCTCCAGGGTCTTGGTGTCGTACCGGAACAGGGGATCACCGGCCTTCACCGCGGTGCCGGCCACGGCGAAGATCTCCGCCACCTGGTCGGTGGGCTGGAGATAGATCTCCTGCCGGGCGGAGTCGGAGATGGTGCCGTAGGAGGACTCGTTCATCAGCACCCAGGTCATGTTCATGTCAGCCACCAGCTGGACGTAGGCCTTGTTGTTTTTGTTGCGCAGATGGATGAGACCCAGGACCACGGCGGCGACGACCAGCACCGCCGCGATCAGCAGGATGATTTTCTTCTTTTTGCTCATGCCGGCTCAGCCCCTTTCTCCCCCGCGGTCTGCGGGCTCTCCCGGTGCTCCAGGATCTCGCCGTCCACGATGTGGAGGATCTTTCGCGCCCGGCTGCCCACGTTGGCATCGTGGGTGATGACGATGAGAGTGACGCCCTCGGCGTTGAGCTGTTCAAAGAGGTCCATGACGGCGGCGCCGGACTTCTGGTCCAGGGCGCCGGTGGGCTCATCGGCCAGGAGGATCTCCGGGTCGTTGACCAGCGCCCGGGCGATGGCCACCCGCTGCTTCTGGCCGCCGGAGAGCTGGGAGGGCAGGAAGTCCAGCCGGTCGCCCAGCCCCACACGCTCCAGGGCCCGCCTGGCGATCTCGGGGCGATCGGCGCGCCGCACCCCGGCAAAGGACAGGGGCAGCATCACGTTCTGCAGGGCCGTCTCGCCGGGCAGAAGCTGAAAGCTCTGGAATACGAAGCCGATCTTGTGGCACCGGATCTCCGACAGGGCGTTGTCGCTGAGGGAGAGGAGGTCCGTGCCGTCCAGCCGGTAGGTGCCGCTGGTGGGCCGGTCCAGACAGCCGATCAGGTTCATCAGGGTGGACTTGCCGGAGCCGGAGGGGCCCATGATGGCCAGATAGTCGCCCCGTTCCACCTGGAGCGACACGTCCTTCAGCGCCGGGACGTCCAGCTGATCGTTGCTGTAGGTTTTGAAGATATGTTCAAGTTCAAGAAGCATGGCGGCCCTCCTTATCCCTGGGGCTGGCCGTCCACGATGACGCCGTCGTCAATGACGCCGCCGTCCGCGGTACCATCGTCCGAGATGACGCCGCCGTCGTCGACCATACCGTCATCGGCGTAGTCCATCACGGGCTCCACGTAGACGTGCTGGCCCAGCAGCAGGTCGTCGGAGGTGGTCAGGGAGACGTAGAAGTAGTACTTGGTGGCCTGGTTCTCCGGGTTGCCGCCGCCATAGAAATGGTAGTCGCCCTGGTTGTTGCCGGCGGTGTTCTCGGTGTCGATCTTGGTGATGGTGCCGTCCCAGATCCGGCTGGCGTCCACCCGGGAGTGGACCTTCACGGCCATGCCCTCGTAGAGGGAGGACACGTTCAGCTCATCCACCGTGGCCTTGACCTGGTAGGCGCCGGTGGCCAGGATGGTCATGTAGGCGGTCTGGTCGTAGCCCGTGCTGCTGTTGATCTGCTTGACCACGCCGTCCATGGTGGAGGTCACCACGGCGTTGTCCAGACCCTTGCGGAGATTTTCGATCTCCAGCTGCTTGGTCTGCAGGTTCAGTTGGGCCTGGCGCCGGGAGATCTCCATCTCGTTGATCTGCTCGGTGTAGCCCAGCTTGGTGGCCTCGTCGGTGGTTTCGGCGCGGAGATTGGTCAGCTCCCGGATCTGGCCGGCGTAGCCGTCGATCTCGTTGTTGATGCCGTCCAGCTCCAGCTGGGCCTGCTTCAGACTCATCTCCGTGTCGGAGGTGTCGTAGGCGAACAGCTTCTGCCCGGCGGTGACAGCGTCGCCCACGGCCACGTACACCTCGGCGATCTCCCGGCTGGCGTCCTTCTGGATCTCCCAGGTCTTCTGGGGCTCGATGACGCCGCTGTAATAGTTGAAGGTCTCCACGTCGACATACTCGCCGGGGTCTGCGGGTCCGGGGGCGTTCCGGTCAAAGAGGCCGGCCAGTTTGGCGCCCACGGCGGCCAGGGCCAGCACCGCCACCGCGATGACGATGGGCAGGATGATTTTCCGCCGGCTCTTCCTCTCCGGGGCCGTTGCGTTGGTCTGGGTCTCCATCTCACTCATAAAGCATTTCCTCCGTTCCAAGGGTGTGCGGGTCTGCGCCGCATGGGGGCTTGAGATCTGCTTCCAGCATAGCAGATCCATGTGACAAATCTGTGACTTTCAGGGAAAGATCTCAAAAAATTTTCGCCGTGATGAAAACACCGCGGCGCGGTGCGTATGGATATACTACTTGACGGCCCGCCGTTTGTCAATAGAGCCGGGATACATCTTAAAAAACGGGCGGGAGATCTTAAGAAACGCCCCGGGCAACGCGAGGCTGCGGCGAAATAGCGGGGACGCCGCCTGGGGACGGCGGCATTTTGCACGAATCCCGGTGTGCTGAGGGCGAAAACCGTCAAAAGAGCGGTTGCGCAAGAGGTTGCCTGCGGGTATAATGCAGATGTATATTGAATTTTAAAACGGAGAGGAAAGCGGCTATGCTGAATGTATCTCATGTGACGAAAAATTACGGCAAGGTCAAGGCCTGCGACGATGTGAGTTTTCACCTGGAGCCGGGTACCATCACGGTGCTGCTGGGGCCCAACGGCGCCGGCAAGAGCACCATCATGAAGGCCATCATCGGCTTTCTGCGCTATGAGGGCGAGATCACCGTGGCGGGCCTGGACAACAAGTCGGTGGAGGCCAAGCGGATTCTGGGCTACATTCCGGAGATGCCCTCCCTTTATCCCAACCTGACGGTGTCCGAGCATCTGGAGTTCCTGGCCCGGGCCTATCGCCTCAGAGACTACAGGGAGCGGGCTCAGGGCCTTCTGGAGCGGTTCGAGCTGACGGACAAGAAAAAGAAGTTCGGCGACGAGCTGTCCAAGGGTATGCAGCAGAAGCTGAATATCTGCCTGGGCCTGCTGCCCCGGCCCAAGATGCTGCTGCTGGATGAGCCCATGATCGGCCTGGACCCCCACGCCATCAAGGAGCTGAAAAAGACCATCGAGGAGATGCGGGCCGCCGGCTGCACCCTGCTGGTGTCCACCCACATCATCGACAGCGTGGATATGCTGTGGGACCGGACCATCATCATGCAAAGCGGGCAGGTGAAGGCCGACGTGACCCGGGAGGAACTGGAGGGCAGCGGCCGGACGCTGGAGGAGCTGTTCTTTGCCGTCACCGAGGGTGTGGAACGCCACGATATGACCCATGAGGAGCCCGGGCAGGAGGAGAAGGCATGAGACTCTTTCTCTACTACGCCCTCCACTCGGTGAAGAACCAGCTGAAAAAGCTGTTCAAGACTTGGGTGCTGATCTTCCTGCTGGCCTGTATGGTCATCGGCGGACTCATCGGCGCCGGCGCCGCCAAGCTCTCGGACCTGGCGGAGAGCCAGGATGAGCCCGGCGCCGTGGAGATCATCGACGGCGGGGAGGACCCGTATGACGGCGGGGAGATCCCGGACGACGTGATTTTTGACGACGGCGAGACCATGGAGGGGGCGGAATTCACCCGCCACATCGTGGAACTGATTGCCGGCGCCGTGGTGCTGGGCGTGCTGATCTTCAACGCCGTCAGCGCCGACAAGAACGGCAGCAGGATCTTCCTGCCGGCGGACGTAAATCTGCTGTTCGCCGCCCCCATGCGGCCCCAGTCGGTGCTGCTGTTCCGGCTGATGACCCAGTTGGGAGTGGCCATCTTCGCCAGCATCTATCTCCTGTTCCAGCTGCCCAACCTGATGCTGAATCTGGGCCTGAGCCTGTGGGCGGCGCTGGCGGTCATCGCCACCTGGTGCGGCACCATCGCCGTGGGCAAGCTGGTGCAGACCCTGCTCTACACCGTCTGCTCCACCCATCCCGGCGCCAAGAAGTATATCCGTCGGGGCGTCTATGTCCTGCTGGTGCTGATCGCCGCCGGCTATTACGCCTTCTACAAGAGCAGCGGTACGGGCTATTTTGAGGCCGCCACCCGGTTTTTCAATGCCCCCGTCACCCGCTACATCCCCGTGTGGGGCTGGCTGAAGGGCATCACCATGTACGCCATGGAGGGCTCCGCGCCGGGTGCGCTGGTGTGCCTTGCCGCGACGGTGCTCAGCTGCGCCGCGCTGCTGTTCATCATCCGCCGCATCAAGGCGGACTTCTACGAGGACGCCATGGCCAAGTCCGAGGAGACGGCGGAGCTGCTGGAGCGGGCCCAGTCGGAGAAATCCTCCGGGCTGGTCTTCCGGAAACGGAAAAAGGACCGCAGCGACCGGCTCCGCCGGGACGGCATGCGCCACGGTGCCGGCGCCAGCGTATTCTTCTGGAAATCCCTTTATAACCGCTTCCGCTTCGGCCACCTGGGCTACTTCACCAAAACCGCCGAGACGTACCTGGCGGCGGCGGTGGGTACGGCCCTGCTGTGCCGCCTGGTGATCGGCACGGAGAGCCTTATCCCCACGGTGTGTGTGCTGGCGGTGTTCGCCTTTTACCGCACCTTGGGCAACCCCCTGTCCCAGGACACCAAGATGGACTTTTTCCGCATGGTGCCGGAGAGCACCTGGGCCAAGCTGTTTTACTCCCTCCTGGGCGGCACGGCGAACTGCCTGCTGGACCTGCTCCCCGCCATGATCGCGGCGGTGCTGATCCTCCGGGCCGAGCCCCTGACGGCCCTTTTCTGGCTGCTGTTCATCCTGTCGGTGGACTTCTACGCCACCAATGTGGGTACCTTCATCGATCTGTCCGTGCCCGTCTCGGCGGGCAAGACCGTCAAGCAGATCGTCCAGATCATGTTCATCTATTTCGGCCTTCTGCCGGACGTGGCCATCCTGGCCATCGCCATGGTGCTGGACCGTACCGCCGCGGGTGTGGCCATCGCCGCGGCGCTGAACGTGGTACTGGGACTGCTGTTCTTCTTCCTCTCGCCCCTGTTCCTGACGCCCCGGTCCGGCCGGACCGGAACGGTAACCGCCCTGGGTGAGGACACCCGGCGCATCGTCGGCCGGCATTTTTCCCGGATGGGCCTGGGCACGGTGTCCATCCTGCTGGTGGCCTCGGCGGTCCAGATCGTGCTGGGCCTCGTTCTGCAGGGATCCCTGCAGAACACCTCCTGGGGCATGTGGGTGGTGACCTTTGCCCCCATGTACCTGGCGGGTGTGCCGGCGGGCCTGCTGATCATCCGCCGGGCGCCGGCCATGCCCCTGGAGAAGGGAAAGCTGGGCCCGGGACGCTACGCCGTGATCATCCTCATCAGCATCTTCATGATGTACGCCGGCAACCTGGTGGGCATCGCCATCCAGAGCCTGGTGGAGAAGCTGGTGGGCTTTGTGCCGGGCAATCCGCTGGATGACTATGTGACCGGCGATTCGCTGGTGCTGCAGATCCTGTTCATGGTGATCCTGGCGCCGTTGATCGAGGAATTCATCTTCCGCAAGACACTCATCGACCGGATGCACCCCTACGGCGAGAAGCTGGCGGTGGTGACCACGGCGGCCATGTTTGGCCTGTTCCACGGGAACCTGTCCCAGATGTTCTACGCCTTTACCCTGGGCTTGGTGTTCGGCTATGTGTACCTGCGCACCGGCAAGCTGCGCTATACGGTGGGCCTCCATATGCTCATCAACCTCCTGGGGGGCGTGTTGGGCCCCGAGCTGTCGGAGTGGGCCGCCTCGTCCTCGGAAGGGCTGAGGGGACTGGAGGGGATGGAGCTTGCCGACCTGGCCGGCGTGGACCTGTCAGAGCTGATGAACCCGGGCGCCATCGCCCTGGGCCTGTACTCCCTCGTCATGATCGGCTGCGCCGTGGCGGGCCTGGTGCTGCTGTGTGTCCGCAGCCGGCGCGTCACCTTCCGCCCCGCGCCCCTGGAGCTGGGCAGGGGCCAGCGCTTCCGCACCGCCTGGCTCAACCCGGGCATGATCCTGTTTGCCGCCATCTGTCTCATCATGGTGGTTACTACGTTTCTGACCTGACCAAATTCTATCAAGAAAGGCTGTGGAACTATGAGACCCATCGCTGTGGATGAATTCTGCCATCTGAAATTCCTGTCCAATGTGACCTTTTCCCCGGAGGGCAAGACCGCCTGCCTGGTGGTGTCGGAGGCGGACCGGAAGAAGAACGGTTACCGCTCGTACCTCTACCTCCGCCAGGGCGGCAAGCTGAAAAAGCTGACCTCCTTCGGCAAGGAGAGCGCCTTCCAGTACCTGGACGAGGACACCGTCCTCTTTCCCGGCAAGCGGGAGGAGGACGGCGACAACGCCCTGGAGAGCCGCTGGTACCGGATCTCCCTCTCCGGCGGCGAGGCGGAGCTGGCCTATACCTTCCCCATCCCCGTGTCCCGCATCCTGCCCCTGCCCGGCGGCGATCTGCTGGTGGCAGGCACCACCTTCCCCGGCTTTGAGGAGCTGTATCGGGGGGAGAAGAAGGATCTGGCGGCCTACAGGAAATACCGCAAGGACAACGAGGACTACGAGGAGATCGCCCAGGTGCCCTGGTGGTGGAACGGCGCCACCTACACCAAAGGCGCCTACACCTCCCTCTTCCGCTACGACGCCCGGCGCAAGAAGCTGCGCCGCCTGACGGAGCTGAACGTGAACGTCTCAGACGCCAAGCTCAGCGCCGACAAGGGGTCCGTCTACTACATGGCCACCCCCGTCCGGCCCCTGCTGCCCCTGACGGGAGAGAACGCCCTGTGCCGTCTGGATCTTACCAGCGGGGAGATCACCTGCCTGGTGAAGGACGGCGAGAAATTCTCCCTGGCCGGCTTCGAGCTGGGCGAGACCTTTGCCATGGTCTTCGCCTCCGACAATCGCTACGGTCTCAACACCGACACCGATTTCTACAAGCTGGACTACGCCACTGGCAAGCTGAGCCTCTACGCCCGCCACGGCGAGGCCATCGGCTCCTCCGTGGGCAGCGACGTCCGCTACGGCGGCGGCCGCAGCGTAAAGATGGTGGGGGACACCTGCTATTTCATCACCACCCGGTTCGACGGGGCCTATCTCTACAAGCTGGAAGACGGCCATATCTCCCCCGTGGTGGAGAAGGACGGTTCCGTGGACTGCTTCGACGTCTGCGGCGACAAGATCCTCATGGTGGGCCTGTACGACATGAAGGCCCAGGAGCTCTATGACGGCCGCTGCCGCCAGCTGAGCCACTTCAACGACGCCCGGCTCCGGGGCAAGTACGTGGCGGCGCCCGAAGTGCTGAACGTCCAGCGGGACGGCTATGAGGTCCACGGCTTCGTCCTCAAGCCCATGGACTACGATCCGGCCAAGAAGTACCCGGTGATCCTGGACGTCCACGGCGGCCCCAAGACGGTGTACGGCCCCGTGTTCTACCACGAGATGCAGTACTGGGCCGGCAAGGGCTATTTCGTCATCTTCTGCAACCCCACCGGCTCCGACGGACGGGGCGAGTTCATGGACATCCGGGGCAAGTACGGTACCGTGGACTTTGACGACATCATGGCCTTCTGCGACGCGTCCATGGCGGCGTATCCCGCCATGGACGAGAGCAATTTCTTTGAGACCGGCGGCTCCTACGGCGGCTTCATGACCAACTGGATCGTGGGCCACACGGACCGGTTCCGGGCCTGTGCCAGCCAGCGGTCCATCTCCAACTGGTTCTCCTTCTACGGCGTGTCCGATATCGGCGTGGGCTTCGCCCCCGACCAGAACGCCTCCGACCCCTGGGGCGATCCGGAGAAGCTGTGGTGGCACAGCCCCATGAAGTACGCCGACAAGGTAAAGACCCCCACCCTGTTCATCCACTCCTTCGAGGACTACCGCTGCCCCATCGATCAGGGATACCAGATGTTCACGGCTCTTGTCGCCCACGGGGTGGAGAGCAAGATGGTCTGCTTCCGGGGCGAGAACCACGAGCTTTCCCGCAGCGGCAAGCCCACCCACCGGCTGAAGAGATTGAACGAGATCACCGCCTGGTTTGAGGGCCACAAGGGATAAGTTTACATAATCGAAACAGCAAGGCCCTGCCGATTCGGCAGGGCCTTGCTGTTTGCCGTTACGGCCGGTTCACCACGCCCGTGAACAGGGGCAGGCCGGCCTCGCCGGTGACGGCGAAGAGGAAGGGGCGGTCCAGGGTGAAGTCGATCTCGTCGCCCATCAGCATGCCTGTGGCTTTCACGTCAATGACGGTGTAGGCGGCGGCCTCCACGCCCTCCTCGTCCACCTTCACCCGGGCGGCGTGCCGGGCCTCGGAGACACAGAGGCCATCCGCCTCGTCGGTGAGGGGGGTGAAGTCGGAGATGGACCAGTCGAACACGTCCTTGATGCCCAGAGCCTGCATGCCGGGGATCAGGTCCGTGTCGGAGACCACGTCGAACTTGGGCAGGGACAGGTTGATGAGACCATCCCGCTGATCGGCCCAGTAATTGCCGGCGGTGTCGTCATCCTTCTCCGCCAGCAGGAACTGCGTGAAGCGGCCGTCCAGCAGGGCCTCGGGGGCCGTGCCCTCGTCGGGGAGGACGAACCACATGGCGCTGCCGTTCCGCATCAGCTTGGATGCGGCGGTGAAACCGTCGCCCCGGTAGAGGGCGCCGTCGTCGGTGCTGTGCATGAAGTCACACGCCACGTCGCCCTTTGCCATGTGGAAGGTGTCGGGGGCGGTGGCGTTCTTGCTGAACTCGTCGGCCCAGCCGGCCTTGAAGTAAATGGCGGTGGCCAGGGCGATGACGGTGCTGGGGTCCAGCTCCACGCCCGCCGCCTGCTCCTTCAGCAGACCGCCGGTCTGCTCGTTGAGCCAGGCCTGGAGGGCGGCGTTGTAATCCGGAGTGCCCATCGCTCCCCGGTAGGAGGAGGCGTAATAGTTTTTTGCCAGGGAGTCCAGGGCGGGCTGGAGATAGTTCATGTCGTCCCGGAGCCAGAGGGAGCCGGCCAGCAGACAGGTGGTGATTCCGTCGTTCTGATAGTTGGCGTTCCACAGGGCGCCTACCCGGGCACGGAGGGTGTCGATGCTGTCGGCGCCCATGGCGTCCAGGATCTGCTGCCGACTCTGGCCGTCGGTGATCTCCGCCAGCATGCCAAAGGCCAGGTAGACGTTCAGGGGGGAGTAGACCTTGTTCTCCCCGGCGGCGCCGCCCAGAAATGCCGGGATGCTTCCGGTGAGGAAATCGTCCAGAGTGCCCCGATAGTCGTCCATCAGATCGCGCCGGGTCTGGGCGTCATCCCACCAGTTGTCATAGGGTTCTCCATCCTTGGGGTAGGCCGCCCGGTCCGGGTACTCCGCCTGGGCCGCTACGAAGTGGGCCGGGCTGGCGTCCGGCGGAGTGGATGTGATGGGATCTTCGGGGCCGCCCGGCAGGGCGCTGCCGCCGCCCCGGAGCAGCAGGGCCAGAGCGCCCGCCGCCACGAAGCACAGGCAGGCCGCCATGGCGCCCCATTTCGCCCAGGGACTTTTCCGCCGCCGGGCCGGGGCGCTCTGGGCCTCCTCGATCAGGTCGTCGTCGATATGGGTGATGCCGTCGTATAGCTTTTTCTCGTTCATAGAGTCACACCGTTCCTTTCCAGGTGGGTTTTGAGGGCCTGTCGCAGCCGGTACGTCCGCCGGGCCAGCTCGGCCGGTGTCTGGCGACATTCCGCCGCCAGATCCTGCAGGGATTCGCCGTTCCAATAGCGGCGGAGGAAGAGCCGCCTGTCGTCGGCGCTCAGCGTCCGCAGCCAGGCGCTGATGAGAGCGCCCAGCTCCCGGGCCTCCATCTCCCGCTCCACGGTTTTGGGTGAAGGGACGCAGTCGGACAGCTCGTCCAGCAGCAGGTCCATCCCGGCGTATCGCTTTTGGGCGTGGTTTTTCTCCCACAGATTCAAGGCCAGGTTCCGGGTGATCCGGCCCAGGAAGGGCCGCAGCAGCCGGGGGCGCTGGGGCGGCATGGCGTTCCAGGCCCGGAGCCACGTGTCGTTGACGCACTCCTCCGCGTCCCGTCGGTCGGAGAGCACGTTTCCGGCGATGGCGGTGCAGAAGGCGCCGTATTTGCGCGCCGTCTCCGCCATGGCGTGCTCGTCCCGCAGCCAGTACAGCTCGATGATCCGCTCGTCCTCCATCTGCATCCTCCTTTCGCCGCAATTTGGAAGGCCTTCAATGATATAGACAGGTTTTCAACAGGAATATTTCATTTTTTTCTGATTTGATGTTACCACAACCGCCGCAAAAAGAAAAGACGCCCGCCGGGGGCGTCTTTTGATCTTTCAGATGAAGAACTTTTTATGGAGGGATCGGCGCAGGGGCTTGCAGGCCCCGATGACGATGAGCATGACGCCGATGAAAAACAGGGACGCGAGGGGGTAGAGGGACCACCAGCGCATGGCTATGCCGAAGGCCACCTGAATGAGAAACTCCATCAGCAGGCACAGACCGCCGGCGGCAATGGCGGCGCCGCCCAGAATGTAGAGGATGCGGTGGCGCTCACCGCCCACGGCGTAGCGCAGCAGGACGATGACCGTCTCGGCGATCAGCAGCGCCCCGCCGCCCACCGGGAAGGCGAAGGGCAGGAACCAGCGCCCGCCGGTATGGAGGCAGACGTAGAGGGTAAGCCCCAGCGCCGCCGCCATGGCAATGGGAAAGAAGATCACCGGGTTGGGCCGCCGGAACCACAGGGGCAGGCAGAAAGCCGCGTAGGCTGTCAGCAGTCCGCCGGCCACAAAGCCGCTCCAGGAGATGGCGCCGTCCATCACCAGATCTGTCAGCAGACACACCGCCAGGGGGATGACGAAGGCAAAGGTGATGATGAACAGAAGCCCGCCGCGGCTGACGGTCTCCTCCCCGGTGTAGCGGGGATAGGGCCGCGCCTCGGGACTCTCGTCGATATCGGGGTGATAGACAGGAAGGCCGCAAAGGGGGCAGGTGGCTGCGCCCTTCTGCAGCTCCACGCCGCATTTGACACAATACATGGTGGTTACCTCACTTGTTGTTGCTCTCGATCTTCACGTGGAAGCCCAGCTTGACCAGCCTGGTGAAGAATTCCCGCTCCAGCCGGGGCTCCACCGTGTTGCGGACGATGTTGATGAAGGTCTGTCCCTGCCAGCTGGTGACGCTGGCATTATAGGGGGCGGTGGACTGGGGACCCAGCACGAACTCCACCCGCTCCACATAGGGGGCCATGGCCTCCGGCAGCCGGACAGCACCCAGGTTGGACAGGGTCATGCTGGCCACCCGCTCGCCGATGGCGTCGAACACCGCCCGCATGATCACGTTCTTCAGAAACAGCGGCACCGGCTTGAGGAAGGGGTTCCGGGCGTCGTTGACGTTGGGGGTGAAGATGGTCTGCATATTCTTGGCGGTAATGGCCAGCTGCATCTGATGGTGGACGATCTGCACCAGCTCCGGAAAGGTGTAGTCCCCCAGCCGGGGATCCACGCCGATGTTGGCCACCGCCACGAAGTTCCGCAGGGTCTGGCCGCCGTAGAGCTGGCGGAGATTCACCGGGATCTGCACCTTCACCGGCCTGCGTCTGCTCTGTCGGGGCACCTCCCGGGCCTGGAGGGCCAGAAGGGATTCCAGCAGCACCGCGGTGAGATAGGCGGTGACGGTGACGCCCATGGCCTTTGCCCGGCTGTGGAGCAGACCGCTGTCCACCATGCCCAGCGTCACGTGGAGGAACCGGTCCGGCTCCAGGGCGCCCTTGAGGCGGTAGACGTTGCCGTCGTCCCGTGGCGCCGCCACAGGGCCGGCATTTTTCTGGAAGCTGTCCTCCAGCTCCTCCCGCCGGGGCGGCTCGCAGAGGTCCAGCACACCCTGCTCACAGGGCACCTCCGCTCCGTAGCGCCGGCGGATATACTCCGCCGCAAGATTCTTGGTGAAGATCAGGGCGCCGGTGCCGTCGGTGACGGCGTGGAAGAACTCCACCGCCATGCGGCTGCGGTAATACAGCACCCGGATGGCACAGCGGCGGACGTCGGCGCGCTTCATGCCAACCAGGGGCTGGAAGCTGTCCTCCCGGACGGCGGGCGGCCGGGCCAGCTCCTCCAGATAGTACCAGAAGGCGCTGCGCCGCAGACGGACACAGACGGAGGGGAAGCGGGGCGCGACGGCGTCCAGCGCCTGCTGGAGGATGGCCGGGTCCACCGGATCATGGAAGGTGAAGGAGATGCGGAAGGCGTTGCTCCAGTGGCGGCGGAGGGCCGCCGGGAAGATGAGGGCGGCGTTGTCCAGCCGCATCCAGCGCAGTTGACGAGATTCCCGGTTCACAGACGATCCACCTTCCTTGTGTTAAAAGTGATGTTATCTAATATAAAATATTATATACCGAATGCGGCAATCCGTCCAGCCCTTTTTTCGTGAAACAGCGAACGGAGAAAAAATGAACAAATGTGACAATTTCAGCCGCCTGATGGGGGGATTATTCTACATTTCAAAACGACAGTGAGAATTGACACGGCCCCGGTTTTTTGAGATAATTTTCACAGAAAAGCAACAGCGACAGAAAAACAAAAAGGAGCACCGGCAACTGACGGAAATGTGGGTCACCACAGGGAAACCGGATGTGATATCGTTTTTGTCGACCGTCTGGGCAGCCTCATTCACGAAACGGAATGCGACTGTCCTTTTTTGTTTTTCTGCGGTCGTGACATCCCGAAAAAAGATAGGAGTGTGCGTATGAAGAGAGTTGCGGTTATCATGGGCAGCGACAGCGATCTGTCCGTGGTGAAGAAAGCCATTGACACCCTGGCGCAGTACGGCGTGGACACGGAGGTGCACGTCTTCTCCGCCCACCGCTGCCCCGCCGAGACGGCGGAGTTTGCCCGCCGCGCCCGGGAGAACGGGATCGGCGTGATCATCGCGGCCGCAGGCAAGGCCGCCCATCTGGCCGGCGCCATTGCGGCCAACACCACCCTGCCTGTGATCGGCATCCCCATCAAATCCTCCCTTGACGGCATTGACGCCCTGCTGTCCACCGTGCAGATGCCCAGCGGCATCCCTGTTGCCACGGTGGCCATCGACGGGGCCGCCAATGCCGCTTTGCTTTCCATCCAGATCCTGGCCCTGTCCGATGAGACCCTGGCCCAGAAGCTGGAGGAGGCCCGGCGGGAGGGCCTGGAGAAGGTGCTGGGGAAGAACGCCGCTATCGAGGCACAGTACAACAACTAAACCAAATTTATAAAATAAAAGGAGACACCACCATGGAAAAGAAGCTTGTTTACACCGGAAAGACCAAGAACGTCTACGCCCTGGAA
>CACZNU010000006.1 GCA_902782615.1 Oscillospiraceae bacterium
AGTGGTGGAATTGGCAGACTCGCTAGATTCAGGTTCTAGTGTGCATTACGCACGTGCGGGTTCAAGTCCCGCCTCGCGCACCAAAAGAGAAGGACACCCAACAGGGTGTCCTTCTCTTTTGCAATAATGCGTGACATAAAACGAATTTCAAAGGCGACGAGCATCAGCGAAGCCGGCTTTGGCAGCAAATAGTCCGGTGGACTGTTTGCACAATGAGAGGAAAGTCCCGTCAGCTTTTTACACCCATCGCTGCTCCCCAGCATAGCATGTGGGGGAGATGATGTGATGTATCAGAATAAGAATGACTTCCAGGCCAGCGCAGTCATCCGGGGCGGACAGGAGGCGCCGGACTTGTCCGGAGTGGCCCGGTTTTTCCAGCGCAGCGACGGTGTATTGGTGACCATCCGGGTGACCGGCCTGCCGGCGGAGAATCCCGGCGGTTTCTTCGGCCTTCATATCCACGGGGGAAGCGGCTGCGCCGGAGAGAATTTCGCCGGAACCGGCGGGCATTTCAACCCGGCGGGGACGCCCCATCCGGCCCACGCCGGGGATCTGCCTCCGCTGCTCAGCTGCGGCGGACGGGCCTATCTGGCGGTGCTGACGGACCGGTTCACCGTGGCGGACATTATCGGCCGAACGGTGGTCATCCACGGCGGAAGCGACGATTTCCGCTCCCAGCCGGCGGGAGACGCCGGGACGAAGATCGCCTGCGGTGTCATCAAATGGGGGTGAGACCGTGCGGGAGACAGGCTACAACAGAGAAGCCGCGGTAGACTACGCCCGCCGCTGGGCCATGGGGCGAAACCCCGCCTACTACGATTTTGAGAGGATCGGCGGGGACTGCACCAACTTTGCCTCTCAGTGCATTTTTGCCGGGGCCGGGACCATGAACTATACCCCGGTCATGGGGTGGTACTATCGCTCCAGCGCCGACCGCACCGCCTCCTGGACGGGGGTGGAGTACCTGTACAATTTTCTGACCGCCAACCGTTCGGTGGGACCCTACGGATATCTGGTGCCCCGGTCTCAGGCCATGCCCGGCGACATCGTGCAGCTGGGGGACCGGGAGGGACGGTTCTACCATTCGCCGGTGATCACGGCGGTGCGGCCCACCATCCTGGTGGCGGCCCACACCTTTGACGCCCTGGACCGGCCGTTGGATTCCTATCTCTACGATGCGGCCCGGTTTATCCGCATCGCCGGCGTAAGGACCTGGTAGAGACTGATATAAACGAAAGGGAAAGTGAGAGGATGCGGCGCGGCAAAGCGCATCTCTTTGATCTGTACGGCACACTGGTGGATATCCACACCGATAAGGAACGGCTCGACCTGTGGCAGGAACTGGCGGTGCTGTACGGCGAGGTCGGCGCGGTGTATGGGCTCCGTGAACTGTGGGAAGCCTACCGCCTGGCCTGTGTCCGGGAGGAGGCCGCTCTGCAGGTGGACGACGGGCATGGACTTCGTGTACATCCACTCCGCCCTGTCGCCCAAAACCGGAGCCAGCGTGCCCAGCCTGCGCCGCGCGGCTGGACGGGATGGACCTGTGCCGGCTTGAAGGGCTGCTGGCGGGCAGAAGCAAAGTATGAGGAGCAGGGGAGGGCCGCTTGACGCGGTCCTCCCTTCGCGCTACAATAGAGACAGATAAAATCAACCCAAGGAGACGATGTTTTTACCATGGAAAAGAGAGAATTCAAGGCTGAGTCCAAGCGGCTGCTGGATCTGATGATCAACTCCATCTACACCCACAAGGAGATCTTCCTGCGGGAGATCATCTCCAATGCCTCGGACGCCATCGATAAGCTGTGTTACCTGAGCCTCACCGATGATAAGGTGGGCCTGAACCGGGACGATTTTGCTATCACCCTGACTCTGGACAAGGAAAACCGGACCCTGACCGTCAGCGACAACGGCATCGGCATGAGCGCCGAGGAGCTGGAGAACAACCTGGGCGTCATCGCCAACAGCGGCTCACTGAAGTTCCGCCAGGAGGTAGGAGAGGACAGCGAGACCGATATCATCGGCCAGTTCGGCGTGGGCTTCTACTCCGCCTTCATGGTGGCGGACCACATCACCGTCGTTACCCGCAAGTACGGTGAGGATCAGGCGTACCGTTGGGAGTCCTCCGGTGTGGACGGCTACACCATCGAGCCCTGTGAGAAAGAGACTGTCGGCACCGATATCATCATGCACATCAAGGAGGATGGCGAGGAGAAGGACGAGTACAGCCAGTATCTGCGGGAATACCCCCTCTACAAGCTGGTGAAGAAGTACAGCGACTATATCCGCTTCCCCATCAAGATGCTGATGCCCCACCCGGTGAAGAAGGAGGGTACCCCCGACGACAAGCCGGAGTATGAGGAGGTCTTTGAATACGAGGTCCTCAACTCCATGGTGCCCCTGTGGCAGCGGAAGAAGAGCGAGGTCAAGAAGGAGGAGTACGACGAGTTCTACCGCCAGCGCTTTGGCGAAGTGGCCCCGCCACAGTCGGTGATCACCGTGTCCGCCGAGGGCGCCGTCACCTACAAGGCGCTGCTGTTCATCCCCTCCAAGGCCCCGGGCCTGTACGGCACCGACGAGTTCCAGCCGGGCCTGCAGCTCTACAGTGCCGGCGTGATGATCATGGACAAGTGCGCCGACCTGCTGCCGGAGGAGTTCAACTACGTCCGGGGTGTGGTGGAGTCCCCGGATCTGAGCCTGAACATCAGCCGGGAGCTGCTGCAGCATGACCGGCAGCTGAAGATCATCTCCGCCAACCTGGCAAAGAAGATCCGCGCCGAGCTGGAACGGATGCTGAAGGACGAGCGGGAGGAGTACGAGAAGTTCTACCGCAGCTTCGGCCGCCAGCTGAAGATCTGTGCCATGGACAACTACGGCGCCAAGAAGGACCAGCTTCAGGATCTGCTGCTGTTTTACTCCTCCAACCAGAAGAAGATGGTGACGCTGAACGAGTACGTGGAGCGGATGAAGCCGGAACAGAAGTACATCTACTTCGTCCCCGGCGACAGCGTGGACGCTATTGACCGGATGCCCCAGACGGAGCTTCTAAAGGATCACGACATGGAGATCCTCTACTTCACCGACCGGGCCGACGAGTTCATCGCCGACATGTTCCGCAACTATAAGGACAAGCCCTTCCGCTCCGCTGTGGATGGTGATCTGGACCTGCCGGGGGAGGAGAAGAAGGACGAGACCGAGGCTTATAAGGAGGGCTTCGCTTTCATTAAAGAGGCCCTGGGCGACAAGGTGACGGAGGTGAAGGCTTCCACCCGCCTGAAAACCCACCCGGTGTGCCTGAGCAGCGGTGAGGGAATCACCTTCGAGATGGAGAAGTACTTCGCCGCCGTGCAGCCGGAGCTGGGCATGAAGGCCAAACGCATCCTGGAGATCAATGTGGATCACCCGGCCTTCGTGACCTTTGAGACCACCCGGATCATCGATCCGGAGCGGGCCAAAAAGTACGCCCAGGTGCTCTATAACCAGGCTCTGCTGATCGCCGGATTGCCCATCGACGATCCCAGCGGCTACACCGATCTGCTGTGCAGCCTGTGGAAGTGAGAGATCTCTGACAATTGACACTTTCTTGTATTTTCGTTGGAATAATCCGAAAAGTCTGCTATAATCAAAAAAGAGCGGGCATCCGCAAATTCTCCGATGACAACAGAGAGTGCTCCAGGAACCGGTCCGCGGGGCCGCGAGAGGTTCGGAGGTGCGATATGACGAACTATCTGGTCTATGTTCCCGTTTTTCTCATCGGCTATCTGCTGGGCTCTTTGAACCTGGCCTGGTTCCTGGCAAAGCGCCGCGGCATCGATCTGGGCAGCCACGGCAGCGGCAATCCCGGCACAGCAAATGCCGTGATTGTCATGGGTTGGAAGACAGGCGTGCTGGTGGGCGCCCACGACATCGGCAAGGCCGTTCTGGCGGTGTGGCTGTGCAGCAAACTGTTCCCGGCGGTGCCGCATTGCGGCGTGGTGGCGGGCGTAGCCTGCGTGATCGGGCATATGTATCCATTCTACCTGCGTTTCCGGGGCGGCAAGGGATTTGCCTCCTATTTGGGCATGGTGCTGGCGCTGAACTGGCGTTTTGCTTTGATTCTGGTGGCCGCCGTGATAGTGCTGACTTTGGTGACGGATTATATCGTCGTAGGCACCATGGCCACGGTGGTTTCGTACCCCATTTACTGCGCCGTGGAGCGGGGTGCCGTTATGGCGCTGGTGCTGTGCGTGGCCTCGGCCATCATCATCTACAAGCACCGAATCAACCTGGTGCGCATCTGGAAGGGCACGGAGATCGGACTGCGCGCCACCAACCGGGGCGACCACCGGGCCGAAAAGAAATAGAACGCCGGCAGGGAATAGGAAGAAAACAAAAAAGAGCCGCCCCACCGGGGCGGCACTCCTCGCTCTGCTGAAAGACAGAAAGAAGGACACCCTCGAGGGTGTCCTTCTTTTTGGCGCAGTGGGAGGGATTCGAATTGCGTTCTTCACATGCCTGACCGTGCCATGTTGCATCGAATCGACTCGTTTCACATAATAATTGCAACTAATTCGGGCGCATTTTCCTTTGCCGTTTTG
>CACZNU010000007.1 GCA_902782615.1 Oscillospiraceae bacterium
AGGAAATCCGGTTGGAGTCCGGAGCAACACCCGTTGCTGTAAGTGCAGGAGCTGCTTGCCCGCGCCGTGAGGCGGCCATTGGGAAACCGAGAAGGTAGGGCAGGGAGCGCAGGAGATCCTCCCCAATGCACGAGCCAGAAGGTCGACGATGATCGAGGCTGAAGGCGCCTGCCCGTACAGGTGCGGACAGCGACAGGAGCATGGGAATAAAAGGCCGTGGCAAATGCCACGGCCTTTCTTTTATGCAGCGTATGGAGACGGGAGAAGACCCGTCCGATGATTCTGTTTTCCATTGAGATATCTCCATACAAACGGGAGGGACTGCGGTTTGGGCGCCGCAGTCCTTCCCGTTTTATGGCGTTTTTTCATTCTCGTGCCGGCGGCAGACGGCCCGGTAGATGAGAAGGCCCACGCCGGAGATGGCCAGCGTGACGGCGAAGGCGATGAGGGCGAACTGGTAGTTCTGCACCCCCAGGGCGTCGCCGCCGATGGTGGAGGTGACGATGGAGGGGATGCGCCCCACTGAGGAGATCAGCAGCCACTTGCCCCAGCTCAGGTCCGTGAGCCCGGCAAAATAGCAAAGCAGATCCTTGGGCGTGCCGGGGACGGTGAAGATCAGCCAGAGCAGGGCGTCCCGCCGGGGAGAGCTGTGGAGAAACCGGAGGGACTCCAGCTTTTCCCGGGGGAAGAAGACCTCCACCAGCGGCTGTCCGAACCGGCGCACGAAGGCGAACACCGCCACGCTGCCCAGCAGGGCCCCCAGCAGGCACAGCACCGTGCCCCACAGGGCGCCGAAGGCGTAGCCGCCGCAGATCTCCAGGGGCTCGCCGGGGATCACGGCCACCAGTACCTGGAGCAGGACCATGCCCACATAGGCCAGCTTGCCCCAGACGCCCCGCTGCTCCACCCAGGCCCGGAACAGCTCCGGCTGGCGGGCAAAGCGGATCATGGGCCGGCCCACAAACCAGAAGACGGCGGCGGAGAACAGGATGAATATCACCACGGCGCCGGCAGCGAGGCGCTTTTTCTGTTTTTCGGTGAGAGTGGATTTATCCATGGCAGACCTCATCATGACGGGAAGATTTGCGGGGGATGAAACGTCACCCGCCGCTTTTGCGGCGGGTGAGAGGAAAAATCACAGCTTGTTGGCGTACTCCTGCCAGCGCCAGGAATCCCGGCACATATCCTCCACGCTCTTCTCGGCGTGCCAGTGCAGCAGACGGGCGGCCTTGTCCACGTTGGCGTAGCAGAAGGCCAGGTCGCCGCTGCGGCGGGGGGCGATGCGGTGGGGGACGGGCACGCCGTTGACCTTTTCAAAGGCGTGGACCAGCTCCAGCACGCTGGTGCCGCGGCCGGTGCCCAGGTTGATGGCCTCCCAGCCGGTGTGGGTATCGGCGTAGTCGATGGCGGCCACGTGGCCCTTGGCCAGGTCCACCACATGGATGTAGTCCCGGACGCCGGTGCCGTCGGGGGTGGGATAGTCGTTGCCGAACACGGAAAGCTCCGCCCGGATGCCGGCGGCGGTCTGGGTGATGTAGGGCATCAGATTGTTGGGGATGCCGTTGGGCATCTCACCGATGAGGCCGCTCTCATGGGCACCCACCGGATTGAAATACCGCAGGCATACCACGCTCAGCTCCGGATCGGCCGCGCAGGCGTCGGAGAGGATCTGCTCGATCATGGACTTGGTCCAGCCATAGGGGTTGGTGCAGTTGCCCCGGGGCATGTCCTCCGTGTAGGGCACGGGATTCTCCATGCCGTATACCGTGGCGGAGGAGCTGAAGATCAGCTTCTTCACGCCGTGGGCGGCCATGGTCTCCAGCAGGGTCAGCGTGGTGTCCAGGTTGTTGCGGTAGTAGGCCACCGGCTTCTGCACGGATTCGCCCACCGCCTTGAAGCCTGCCAGATGGATCACCGCGTCGATGGCGTTCTCGGTGAAGACCCGCTCCAGAGCGGTCCGGTCGGCCATGTCCATCCGGTAGAAGACGGGACGGCGGCCGGTGATCTTCTCCAGACGGTCTATGACGTCGGGACGGGCATTGGACAGATCATCGGCGATGACCACGCCGTAGCCCTGCGTCAGCAGCTCCGCGGCCACGTGGGAGCCGATGAACCCGGCGCCGCCGGGCAGCAGAATGGTTTGACTCATATGCGTTACTCCTTTATGGATAGAATTCAGACGGATTCAGAGGGTTTGTCCGGTTTCTCCCACAGGGGATGGGACAGGAAAGCCAGAGGATTTTTCGTCCGGCCGGACAGGGTGAAATACAGCTTCCGCAGCACGGCGGCGGAGACGTAACAGGCGATCACCGCAGCCCAGAACTGGATGGTGACGGTGAAGAGCAGCCAGCCCAGGGCGGAATCCCGGGGCAGGAAAAACACCGTGGTGAGAGATACCAGCGTGACGGCCCGCGCCAGGATGCCCCGGCGAACGGCCAGCAGCATCAGCACCAGGACCATGCCCAGGAGGACACTGCCGATGGCGACGCCCCAGTAGCCCCAGTCGACGAACAGCTCCAGCAGGTAGGAGGAACCCCAGCCCCGTCCGGCCAGATAGTCCCGGTTGGCCACATAGGACATGCTGTGGGCAAAGGAGTGGCCGTAGACGGCTATCAGCTCGCTGTTCTGGGTGCCCAGATCCACGGCGTGGAACAGCTTCTGAGCGATGGTGCCGTGGAGAAAGTAGTCGGTAAAGGGCCCGAAGGTGTAGTTCTTGGGGATCACGTTGGGCAGATACGGAATGGCCAGGTAGCCACGGGACAGCACCTCAAAGGAGACACCCTGGGAGTAGAAGAACTCCACAATGGACTGCCACAGATTCATGGAGGTGTTCAGGTCGGCCCGTATAAAGGCGTAGAGGGCCAGGAAGACCATGGCACAGGGCGCCGCCACGATGACGCCGATCCACTCCAGCCTGCCCATCCAACGTTCCCGGTCGTGGAGGATATCCCGCAGGAGGTAGTACAGCAGGATAAACAGGGCCGCCAGAACGATGGGATTGCGCAGCCCGATCAGCAGGCTGGGCACGGCGGCCAGGAGATACGTGGCCAGGGGGAGAAAGGCCACCCGCTTGCGGGGCATGGTGGCCAGGAAGAGGCACAGGGCGTACTTCATCATGGCGTCCAATGTGTGGACATAGAAGGGATACTGGCTCTGGAAAGTGGTGTAATACTCCAGGTAGTTCCGGCCGTGCATGAAGGTGATCAGCTCATAGGAAAGGAGAATGTGAGCCGCCAGACCGGCCGCGTACAGCAGGAGGGAGGTCCGCTGCAGAGCGCACCGGAAGACCCGGCGCCGTTCGTCCTCGGCGGCGGGGGTCCGGGGCGGCGCCGCGGACAGCCGCCTCTCCAGGATCCGGTTGCCCGCCATGGCGCCCAGCCGGAGGCAGAGCAGGGTGAGAAACAGAGCCCGGAGACCGAAGTTGTCCGGGTCTGTCACCACGGTCCACCAGGCGAAGTCCTGGAGCATGGAGATGAAGGGCCGGCTCAAAAGGAAGGTGAACAGCGCCACGTGGAACACCAGGAAGATGATGCGGTCCCGGATGCGCACGCCGCCATAGAGCATATTGCTGAGAAACAGGCACAGGATGCCCCGGAGGATCGTGTTGTGGTCCCCGGTGTGCAGTCCCGCAAAATAGATCGCCGCGCCCACCGGGATCAGCAGCAGAGAGACGCCTGTTACCGCGGTGGCAGCCGGATGCTGACGCAGCGTGTCCGCCAGAGAAGAGCGGCGGGAGAGAAGCCTTTTTGCCATGACTCAGAGCCTCCACTGGAAGACGGTTTTGA
This sequence comes from Oscillospiraceae bacterium, assembly GCA_902782615.1. Classification (GTDB taxonomy): domain Bacteria; phylum Bacillota; class Clostridia; order Oscillospirales; family Oscillospiraceae; genus Vescimonas. The sequence continues at coordinate 3,786 of CACZNU010000007.1, forward strand.
AGGGAGTGGTCAGATCGTCGGAGAAGACCCGGTAGATGTCCTCGATGGACCGGACCGGCGCCACCTCCGTGATGATGGCCCGGAGACGGCGCTGCAGGGCCGTGTCGGCCATGAGAGAGACGGCGGCCTCAAAATCCGCCCGGCCCGACCGGGAGCAGCCCACCATGGTCAGCCCCTTCTCCAGCACCATGCGGGTCTGGACCGGTACCCGGTTTTCGGATACGCCCATCAGCATGACGGTGCCCTGGGGCCGGATATAGCGGATGATGTCCTCCAGGGCGGCGTAGCTGCCCTCGCCGCCGCAGCACTCGAAGGCGTGGTCGATGGCCAGGTCGTCGGGGATGTCGTCGGAGAGATAGGTCTCGTCGGCAAAGGAGAACAGGGAAAGCTTGCGAAGGGAGTGTCCCACCACCACCAGGCAGCAGTGGGGATACCGGATGCGCAGCAGATTGGCCACCACGTAGGCCAGACTTCCGTCGCCCCAGATGCCGATCCGATTGCGGATATCGTGGGCGATGCGGTCAAAGCGCTCCACTGCGTGGACGCCCACGCTGACAAACTCCGTGATGGCGGCCACCTGGGGCGGCACGTTGCCGCAGGGCAGCACCTGACGCCGATCCAGCGCCACCAGCTCCCGCATGAAGCCGTCATAGCCGCTGGAGAGGAAGTAGGAGCCGGCCCGGTAGTTCTCGTAGATCACGTCGCTGTCGGCGGTGGCCACGTTGGGGATCAGCACCACCCGCTGACCGGCCATGGTGCCCTCCGGGTCATAGACCACCCGGCCGCAGCACTCGTGGATCAGGGCCATGGGCAGCTTTTTGCGCAACGTCTTGGCATCCCGCTGGCCCAGATAATAGCGCTGGTCAGCCCGGCAGACGGCCATATACTCCGGCTGGACGATGAGCTTGTCGCCGTAGGAGACGTCGTCATACTTGACGGAGAAGACCTTGGGGGAGACCAGCTGATAGACCTGGTTAATCAAGGATATCCCCCCCCACCATGGCCTGGGCGATCTTGTAGTCGCCGGGGGTCGTGATCTTCAGATTGGTATAGGAGCCCTCCACCAGATGGACCGGATAGTCCCGCACCACGCAGATCTTGCAGGCGTCGGTCAGCACGCCCTTCTCCTCCTCCGTCAGGGACCGGTACAGCTCCCGCAGCAGGGTGACCCGGAAGCTCTGGGGCGTCTGGCCCTGGTACATCTGCTTGCGGTCCGGGATATCCCGGATGGTGGCGCCGTCGCCGGAGACCACGATGGTGTCCACGGCGGGGGTGACGGTGTCCACGGCACCCCACTGCAGAGCCTGATCGATGTTCTCCTCCAGCATGCGGAGGGTCACGAAGGGGCGGACCGCGTCGTGGGTGACGATGATGTGGTCGTCATCGGGGCCGTAGTCGGCCTCCAGGGCGGCGATGATGTTCTGAATGGTCTCGTTGCGGTTCTCGCCGCCGCAGACCACCCGGACCCGGCCTCTGGCATGGGGCACGTATTTGCCCACCAGATCCTCGGTGTAGTTGATCCAGTCGGCGTGGGTGCCGATATAGACCGTCTCAAACCGGGAACAGGTCAGAAATTTCTCCAGGGTGTGGATGAGAATGGGCTTGTCGCCCAGAGGCAGGAACTGCTTGGGCATGTCCGCCATATGCATCCGGGAGCCCACGCCCCCGGCCAGAATCGCGCCGAAAATCACGGTCAGTACCTCCTGTTTATTGTTCTTTGCTCTCCAGCAGGGAAAACCACTGGGAGAGGATGGTCTCTTTGGAAAAGCGGTCCAAGTCCTCCTGGGACCGGTCTGACATGGACCGGCGCAGGGCCTCGTCCTCGATGAGGCGGCACATGCCCCGTCCCAGGGCCTCCACGTCCTCCGGCGGGATCAGCAGGCCGTCCACCTGGTGGCGGACGATCTCCCGGGGACCGGTCATCACGTCAAAGGACACGATGGGCAGCCGGTTGGCCTTGGCCTCCAGCAGCACCAGCGGCATGCCCTCCCGGTGGGAGGGGAGCACGTACATGGCGTAGTCCCGGTAGCGCCCGGCCAGATCCCGCTGCATGCCCATGAGATGCACGTTGTCCGCCAGGCCGTATTCCGTCACCAGCCGGCGCACCTCCGGCATCATCTCTCCATCGCCGTAGATGTCCAGGTGCCAGTCCGGGTGCTTTTCCGCCACCGGGGCGAAGGCCCGTACCAGCAGGTCGAAACCCTTCTCCACGCCGAAGCGTCCGGCGGAGATGATCCGGCGGGAATCGGCGTCGTAACCGGGGGATCGGGCGATAGAGGGATCGATCCAGTTGTAGATGCAGGAGATCTTCCTCTCGGGCACGTGGAATTTCCGGATATAGTCGTCCCGGGTCTGCTGAGTCAGCACCACCGTATGACGGCAGAGGGCGGAGGCCACCCGGCGCATCATGCGCACGTTCCACTCGTTCCACTGGGTCATCAGCGCTCCGTGCTCCCAGTAGATAAAGTCCGCCTTCACCAGCGGCTGGAGGGGGCCCAGCACGAAGCCGGTGTAGTTCCGGGCCAGGATCACCGCGTCAAAGCGGTGGGCGCGGAAATACCGCAGGGCCGGCAGAAAGGCCCTGGCGGCGCTCTGACGGATGGAGCGGGTGGGGGGCAGCAGGGTGGTGACGGGGATATCGGGGTCGATGTGGTAGGCGGGCTCACCGTGGGAGGTGATGCTCAACAGCGACACATTATACCGCTGCCCCAGCTCGTGGAGCAGGCGGACGGCGGCCGAGTGATCCCCGGCGAACTGGGAGATATCATATAGGGCGAGACAGACGTTCAGCTTCATAGATCGGACCTTTCTGGCGGCGCTCAGGCGCTCCGGCGCCGGTTGATCAGCTCACGGAACCGCCGGACCAGAGCGCGGAATTCAGCGCCCTCGCAGAGGAGATTGCACAGGCACAGCCCGGCGCCCAGAGCCAGGGACCACACCACGGCCCACAGGAGCCAGCTGCCCCAGCCGGTGATGAGCCGCTCCTGCAGACGTACCCCCAGGGCCACGGCGGCGCCGGTGACCAGACCGTTTCGCAGCAGGCGGAACAGGGTGCGGCCCAGGGAGCCGGGCACAAAATGGCGGGCGCTGTAGAGGATCACGTCGGTGGTACGGTAGAGATAGGAGGCACAGGTGCCAAGCAGTACGCCCACGATACCCAGGGGGCGGATCAGAGCCAGGGACACGCCCAGGTTGATGACCGCCTCGACGACGGCCCGGACCCGGGTTTGCCGGAAGTGGCCGGCGGCGGTGATCAGCGTCAGACCCGGCAGACGCAGGGACTGCAAAAGGCCGCCCGCGGTGAACAGGGCCACCAGCGGCCAGCGCAGATAGACGACGCCGTCGGTGAAGTCGGCGCTGTACAGCCCCACGAAGGGGTAGAGCAGCACAGCCATGCTGCCGTAGGCGGCGAATATGATGAGGAAAAAGACGTATTCATAGCTGCTGAAGCTGCGGCGGAGGGTGTCCCGCTCCCCGGAGGCGATCACCTGGCCGAAGCCGGAGCCCAGACCATTGGAGATGGACTGGAGCAGACCGGAGAGGGCATAGGCCACCATGTTGTACACGGTGTAGACGCTGACCTCCGCCAGGGCGTTCCGGGCCAGCAGCAGCGTCAGAAGCACGATATCGGTGTTGTTGACCACCATGCCCACCACCTGGTGGAGCAGGGCCGACCAGCGCTGGGCAAAGGCGGCGTTGTCCGCCTCGGCGCGGAAATCCACCTCCGGATAGTGGCGCCGGACGTAGAGGGCCACCGCCAGGCTCCGCAGCAAATAGATGACCGCGGCCACGGCCTTGACCAGCAGGGCCGAGCAGTTCAGCTGGATGAGGACGATGGACGCCGCCGTCATCACCACCGTGCCGACGATCTGAATGACGGAGATCACATAGCCCCGCTGATCGGCCAGCAGCAGCACCCGGTATTTGCCCAAAAAGAAATAATCCACGATGCCGTTGACGCACAGCACCAGGACCATCATCCGGATGAAGGATACATTTTGAATCTCGCTGCGGACGGCGTAGGGATAGAACACCGTCAGCAGGACCGCCAGCGCCGCAAAGAGGGCGCCGGAGCGCAGATAGAAGCGCCGGGCCGCCGACACGATGCGGCTGACGGAGGGCAGATCCCCCCGGGCCAGCGGCTGATAGAGAGAGACCGTGCCCGCCGCCCCGATGCCGGCCTCCACCAGCGTCATGTAGCTGATGAACTGGGTGATGGAGGAGACCAGGCCGTTGACGGGCGAGCCGTAGACGGCGATGAAAAAGCGCGGCAGCAGAATGCCGGAGAGAGCCAGCGTCAGCTGCAGCAGCAGACTGGCGGCAGCGTTGCGAAAGGCCAGTTTCGTTCGCATGGGAATCAGTCCTTGACGTAGTATTTCGTGCCGCGGTAGATCTTGTAGCTGTGATCCATGTCCAGCACCTCAAAGGCGTGGTGACAGACCCGCTTGTCCTCCGGAGGCAGAGTCATATAGTCCCCGAAGGCCATGCGGAGATAGGTGTCGTACCCCACGGGAATGGGCAGCAGATGCCCTTCAAATTCCCGGCGTACGGCGGAGGCGAAGATCTCCTTGGGATACTCGTTCTGCATATAGTGGGGGCCGGAGCAGAGCTCGGTGATATAGTCGCACTCGGCAATGGGGTATTGGGTCATCTTACGCTCGCACAGCCGCCACATCCGGTAGCGGACGCCCCGGGAACGGAACAGTCCCAGCAGCAGCCGCCCGGCGGCGCGGATCAGGGGGCCGTGGTTCTCCGGCGCCTTGCCCACGATGAAGAGGGAGTAGAGCAGGGCCCAGAGCTTCTGAGTCTTCCGGCGCCAGCCGGTGGGACAGCCGTCCAGGGGCAGCACGTCCAGCACCAGACCGTGGTTGATGTCCAGATCCTTCTGGTAGGTCTTGATGAAGGTGGTGTTGTTGGCGCAGATGGTCAGAAACTGGTTCTCCGTCAGATAGTCCCGGGTGGTGTACTGAATGGAGTAATCCGGCGTATCCCGCCACAGCGCCTTGAGCCGTTCGTAGTCCTCCCGGGGCATGAACACGTCCACGTCGTCGTCCCAGGGGATGAAACCGCCGTGGCGGATGGTGCCGATGCAGCAGCCGCCACAGAGAAAATAGGTCAGATGGTTTTCCCGGCAGAACTGATCGAAGAACAGGGCCATCTCCAGCCCCTTTTGCTGCATCTTCCGTACGTCCGATGCCGGAATATCAAATTGCGACATAGAATTACCTCTTACGTGAATTGCCTGTCCTTCACCTTTCGCACCCAGAAGGGCATCTCCAGAAGACCCACCAGGGTGCCCACGCCATAGCTGACGTGGAGCAGGAAAAACAGCACCGGCAGCAGCAGATTGGTGGGGGAGAAGGGCCGGCGTACGATCTCCGTCACGGAGACGCCCAGCACCAGCAGCACGTAGGCGCCCCACATGAGCCAGGCCAGCTGGGGGAAGCCGCACAGAGCCAGCACGGTGGTCAGCAGGATCCCCATCACGAAGGCGAAGGGGACAAAGTGGAACAGGGAGAAGCAGTGGGGATTGATGCCCATGGCCTTGCCGATCCAGTAGCCGTTAAGATACTTCTGGCGCAGCATACTCTTGAGACTGCTGCGGGTATGCTGATAGAACACGATGTCGGGATCGTAGCACAGCCGATAGCCCGCCTGGCGGACCCGCCAGGTCATGTCGTTGTCCTCGGCCCGGGGCAGCAGCTCGTTATATAGCCCCACCTTGTCGTAGACCTCCCGGCGGTACATGCCGCAGAACAGGGACTTGGCGTACATCTTCTTTTTGCTGCGGCGGTAGGAGGCGATGCTGCTGCCGAACATGGACTGCTCGGCGATGAGCAGGGTCTCCTTCCAGGGGGTAGGGTCGGTGATAATGTTGGGCCGGCGGCCGCCGCTGGCCATCTCGCCGCCCTCCAGAACGCTCACGTTTTTCCGGATAAAGTCCTCGGGGATGGACGCGTGGGCATCCACCCGGACCAGCGCCTCGCCGGTATAGTGGCGGATGGCCACGTTATGGCCGCAGGGGATGCTCTTGCGGGGATTCTTCAGGGTCACCACCCGGGCAAAGCCGTTGTCCCGGGCGGCAAAGTCCTCCATGATCTGCCAGGTGGCGTCGGTGGACATACTGTCGATCAGGAGGACCTCCACCTTCTCGTGGGGGTAATCCTGCCGGCAGAGGTCCTGCAGCAGCGCGGGCAGCGAGGCTTCCTCATTATAGGCGACGATGGCGAAAGATACGAACATGTCAGGTCTCCTCGGTGTAGATCACAGGCGCTCGGAGCTTCCTCCGCCGGAGGGGGAATCATCCGAAACAGCGTTCAGCGGATAACCGGCGGGACGGAGAAAACCGTCCGGTCGGCCATATGGGACGGATCCTATGGACATCCATAGTAATCCACATTATTTCATTATGTTATCATACCATGTTTCCCCAAAGTTGGCAAGGAATATCTGGCGATGAAACGGGATTTCTCCGCGGGGGAAAGCAGCCGGAAATGGGCCGGGAAGACGGCTGTGGGGAAAACGAAAAAAACTTGTCAAACCGGGTGGTACATGGTATAATACCCAAAAGATTATGCCTAGGAGAATGCCAACTCCTCGACAGGAGCCGTCTCGGCCCCGGAAAAGCGGCAAAAACAGCGGCAAGCGCTGAAAGACCGGCGCGCTGCGGCGAAGGAGATCATTTCCCAACATGAACAGTAAGAACGAAAGACTTGATATACAGCGGATCATGCGTGTGGGGGCCATTCTGGTTCTGGATGCCCTGGCTGTGGCGTTTTCCTTTTTCCTGGCCCTCTGGGTGCGGTATGAGTTCCACGCCGCCTATATCCCGGAGCGGTATATCAACACCCTGATCCACTATATCGGCTACTGGATCGTCATCTGCCTTGTCATCTTCTGGCTGACGGATCTGTATAACAGCATATGGACCTATGTGAGCATCGACTCGCTGGCCCGGGTGATGGTGGCCTATGCGGTGCTGCTGGTGCTGGCCTTTGTGGCGGTGAAGGGGCTGAAGATCGACCTGCCCCGGTCCACCTATTTCATCGGCTTTTTCCTGAGCTTTGCCTGTACCGTGGGGATACGGTTCTCCTACCGCCTGTTCCGGCGGCTGCGGTGGTATCTGGGCGGCAGCCGGAGCCATCTGACGAAGAACGTCATGATCGTGGGCGCCGGCGAGGCCGGACGCCAGCTGATCCGTGAGTTCGCCGTCAACCCCAACCTGAACAGCCGGGTGGTCTGCCTGATCGACGACAACCCCAACAAGCACCGCCACATCCTGGAGGGCGTCCACGTGGTGGGCGGCCGCAACGATATTCCGGCGGCGGCGGAGAAGTACCGGGTCCACAAGATCATCTACGCCATCCCCGCCAGCGACATGCAGACCAGGAAGGAGATCCTGGATATCTGCAGCACCACCGGCTGTGAGATCCAGGTGGTGCCGGGCATGTTCCAGCTGGTGAACGGGGAGGTCAGCGTCAGCAAGCTGCGGAAGGTATCTCTTCTGGATCTGCTGGGCCGGGATCCCATCCAGACCAATCTGATGGAGATCCGCCGGTACATCGCCGGCAAGGTGGTCATGGTCACCGGCGGCGGCGGCAGCATCGGCAGCGAGCTGTGCCGTCAGATCGCCCACAGCAATCCCCGGCAGCTGATCATCTTCGACATCTACGAGAACAACGCCTACGCCATCCAGATGGAGCTCAAGCGCACCTGCCCGGAGCTGGATCTGGTGGTGCTGATCGGCTCGGTCCGGGACCCCAAGCGGCTGGACGATATCTTGCGCCAGTACCGGCCGGAGCTGGTGTTCCACGCCGCGGCCCATAAGCATGTGCCCCTGATGGAGGACAGCCCCAACGAGGCCATCAAGAACAACGTGTTCGGTACCTATAAGATGGCCCACGCGGCCC
>CACZNU010000008.1 GCA_902782615.1 Oscillospiraceae bacterium
CATGGAGGTGGAGATCTCCGTGGCGATGCCGCCGGGGGCGATGCCGTTGCAGCGGATGTGGTCGGGCATATACATGAAGGCGGTGTTGCGGGTCAGGGAGGTCAGCGCCGCCTTGGAGGCGCAGTACACGGCGCCGGCGCAGGAGTGGAAGGCGCCCTCGCTGACGATGTTGATGATGTTGCCGCCGCCCTGGGCCTTGAAGACCTCCACGGCCTTGCGCATGGCGTACATGGGGCCGTAGACGTTGATGGCGAACACCTGCTCCAGCTTGGCGTCGGTGAAGTCTCCGATGGGGCTCATATCGTCCATGACGCCGGCGTTGTTGATGAGCACGTCCAGCTTCCCGAAGGACCGGACCGCCAGGTCGATGGCGGCGCAGATATCCTCCGCCCGGGACACGTCGCCGGGACAGGGCAGGACCTTGCCGGGGGCGTCCTGCAGGGAGGCGGCCAGCTCCTCCAGACGCTCCTTGCGCCGGGCAACGGCCACTACGTTGGCGCCTTCACGGGCAAAGAGCTCCACGATGGCGTGTCCCATACCGGAGGACGCGCCGGTGACGACTACAGATTTTCCTTCCAGTTTCATCATGACCTCCGTAAATGTGATATTCGCGCAAAAAGCGCCTGTATGTTAAATGTATCACAAGCTCCCGGCTTTTGCAAGACCCCGGCCAATAAACCGGAAAGGACATTAGGCGTTGCAAATTCGCCCCGCTTGGGATATGATAGGAAAAACACTTTGAGGAGTATTCTATGCTGTACGTGCTGATCGTATGCGCCTTGATCGCCGCGGACCAGGCGCTGAAATACTGGACGGTGTCCCACCTGGCGGTGGGCCAGTCGGCCCCTCTCCTGCCGGGGATCATGCGCCTGACCCGGCTCCACAACTACGGCGCCGCATGGTCCAGCCTCAGCGGCAGGACGGCGCTGCTCATCGCCGTCACCGCCGCGCTGCTGGTGGGCGTTTTCGTGCTGCTGGTCCGGCGGATCGTCCGCCATCCCCTGGGCGTGGCGGGGTGCCTGCTGATCCTGGGCGGCGGCATCGGCAACATCATCGACCGGATCGCCCACGGCTATGTGGTGGATATGTTCGACCTGGAGCTGTTCACCTACCCCATCTTCAACCTGGCGGACTGCTTCGTGGTGGTGGGGGCCATCCTGGGCGGCGTCTATTACCTGTTCCTCTACGACAAGACCGACGGGAAGGAGAAATCCCATGACCAGAACCCTGACGGCCACAAGTGAACACGCCGGGGAGCGGCTGGACAGCTTCCTGGCCGCCGGGCTGGCCGTCTCCCGCAGCGCCGCCGCAAGGCTCTGCGAGGAGGGTCACGTTACCGCCGGGGGAAAATCGCTGGCCAAAAACTATCGGCTCACCGGCGGCGAGGTCTTGACGGTGGAGATCCCCGAGCCGGAGGAAACGGCCGTGGCGGCCCAGGACATCCCCCTGGACGTGGTGTATGAGGACGAGGACGTGATCGTGGTGAACAAGCCGGCGGGGATGGTGGTCCATCCGGCCCCGGGCCACGCTGACGGCACCCTGGTCAACGCCCTGCTCCACCACTGCGCCGGCAGTCTCTCCGGCATCGGCGGCGAGAAGCGGCCCGGCATCGTCCACCGCATCGACCGGGATACCAGCGGCCTCATCATCGCCGCCAAGAACGACGCCGCCCACCTGGGCCTCTCCGCCCAGCTGGCGGACCACACCCTGGCCCGGACCTACGAGTGCCTGGTGGTGGGCAATCTCCGCCAGGACAGGGGCACCGTGGACGCCCCCATCGGCCGCCATCCCACCGACCGGAAGAAGATGGCGGTGGTGGCAAACGGCCGCCGTGCCGTGACCCACTGGGAGGTCATCGCCCGGTACAGCGGCGTCACCCACGTCCGCTGCCGGCTGGAGACGGGCCGGACCCACCAGATCCGCGTCCACATGGCCCACATGGGCCACCCGATTTTAGGGGACACGGTGTACGGGGCGAAAAAGCCGGTGCCGGGCCTCACGGGCCAGTGCCTCCACGCGGTGGGCCTGCGGTTTATCCACCCCCGCACCGGGGAGATGGTGGAGCTCCATTGCGACCTGCCGGAGGAGTTTCAGGCCTGCCTCCGGAAGCTGGAGAACCGGGGTTAAGCGGGAATTTTTCGGAATTTGGAGAGAAAAGTGTTGACAATCGCGGCGACGTAGTATAATATATTACCGTTGTCCGCGCGGTTAGCTCAGCTGGTAGAGCACATGCTTGACGTGCATGGGGTCACAGGTTCGAGTCCTGTACCGCGCACCAAAATAGAATGACCCGCAAGCCTTTATCTGCAAGGGCTTGCGGGTTTTCTTATTTCTATTTCCCGGCCGATTTGGTCGTTGTTTGGTCGTTATGCCCTCTTTTGGCCGAACTTCACCGGCAGTTTATCGGCCAGCGATTCACTGGCCCGGGCCTGGGCTGTCTCAAAGGTGTGGGCGTAGATATTGAGGGTGGTGGAGGTCTGGGAATGGCCCAGGGCTGCCGAAACGGTGCGGATGTCCTCCCCATTGTAGATCAGCAGCGAGGCATTGAGATGCCGGAACTGGTGGATGCCATAGAAGGGCAATCCCTGCTCCTCACAAAAGGCTTTTAGCCAACGGTAAGGCTGCTGCAGGCTCATGGGGCTGCCGTCCTCACGGGTGAACAGGCGGCCCCATTCGTGCCACTGATCTCCCAGGGCCAGGCGCTGCCGGGCCTGCTCCGAGCGCAGATGCTTGACAAGATCAAAGATCCAGGCGGGAAGCTTTAGGGTGCGCCGGCTCTTTGCGGTCTTTGTGGGGGCCGTGAAGGTGCCCTCCCCCGGCGTGTAGAGGGACGCCCGGCGGACGGACACGGTGTGCTCCTCAAAGTCAAAGTCGCTGAATTCAAAGCCGCACAGTTCCTCCCGGCGAAAGCCGCCGAACAGGGCCAGGGAGAAGAACACCTGCCATTTCACCGGGGCGTCTGCCAGGGCGTCAAGGAACGCTTGGGCCTCCTCCGGGGTGTAGCATACCTTCTCCTTTCCGCTCTCCAGGGGCGGCAGCGTGACGGCCCTGCAGGGGTTATACTGAAGCATACCCATCTTCACGGCGCACACAAACACCGCTGAGATAAAGGACAGGTGATTTTTGATGCTCTTGGGGGACAGGCCCTTCTCCGGATGCAGCTGATTGGCGCCGGCCGCGCTCAGACTGTTGATAAACTTCTGGAGTTGGCGGGGCGTGATCTTGTCCATATACAGGTGGCCGATAGCCTCATAGATCCGTGCCGCCATCTGCTTATAGTTGGCCCGGGTGCGCTTACCCAGGGAGGTCTCCACATACTCCTCCATCCACTGCTGGGCGAAGGTTTGGAATTTGATATGGCCATCCGTGAGGGCTGCGCCCCGGCACTCCTCGTCAAAGAGGACCATCTGCCGGGTCAACTCCTTCTCGATCTGCCGCTCTGTCATGCCTGGTGCCGGCGTCCAGGTCCGGGACTTCATCACCTGCTTGCCCTCCGGCGTGTAGCCCACGGAGGAGCGGATCCGGTAGGAGTTGCCGCGTCTTGTGTAGGTTGCCATGATGTGCTCCTTTCCTGTTTGACACCACGGCGCGCCTTTGCTATAATAAAGGGCGCACGGGTGCCTTGATTTGATCGTCCTGGTATTTGTGCATCTGCCGTCCCGGTGTTGGTAGCGCCGGGGCGGTTTTTATTATTTGTCGCTTATCTCCTTTTTCCTCTGCTCGCGTTCAATTTGCTGAATGCTCTTTTCTGGGGTTGGCAGGTCTTCGGGCATTGTGCCGCCAAGCTCTTTGATTGTCCTTCTGACCTTGCGCCCAACTTCATAGTGAGTTCGGTTTGCAGCCGATTTTCCACGTATCTTATCACGACGCAGTTTTTCCTCTGTCTGGGTTGCGCGGAAAAGATTTGCTGCAAGTTCGGTGCTCCCCATATGGTCGAGAATGTCTTGGGATTTTTTTAGGCGCTTTCGTTTCTTAATATCCTGCGCCTTGAGACCGCCATAAAGGCCCATATATCCATAGTTTTGGAAAATAGCATAGTCGAGGGGTTTAATGACCCCGGCATCATGCGCGGCATCTGCCAAAGCGGCATTGTGGCGCTTCATCTCATTGCGAATAGCGAGGCGTTTTTGGTCTTCGGATAGTTCTTCAAAATTGTCAATCAATTCTTGCTGCCGCGTCTTTACTGCAAAATATGTTTGACCAAGAGCTATTATTTGCTTCCGAGGATCGCCGTTCATGACGATTAAGTAGCATGCATATCTGGATAGCATCACATCGTCAATAACTCTATAGCCCCCTTTTGGCATAGGCAATGATTTGCCGACGTCGGCAAAATGTTCGCTTACATCATAGCCGCTGTTTTCACAAGCCAGCTTTGCACGATCAATTGTATCAGAAAAGCGTCGCCATTGAGAATAACCCAGAACTTTCTGCAACTCACGGCCAAGCCAGTATTCTTGACCATTCTCATTGATGTGTCTAATATCTTCAAAGGTCTGCTCACTATATTCAACCAGTTCCTCGTTTTTAGCATCATCCTCAAAATCGTAGTAGTAAAACATAATACCTCCTGCCCTATTAGGGGCTTTATTTTTTGCCCGTTTCCGGGGCCTCTGTGCCGTTTTCGGTGGGGGTGGGGTTTGTGCCCTGCCGCTGGTATCTCGGTATCTCCGCTAATTCCTCTACGCGCTCCACGGCCTTTTGCTGGCCCTCTTCGTTGAGCTTGTCCATGTGAGTCAGTATCCGGACTTTCTTTTCAGAAACGGTCTTGCGTGCTCTTTCTAGGCCCTCATCCATCATCTGTAATAGGCGCTGCTTCTCTTCCAGTGTGATGGTGCCGTTCTCCAGCTTGCGGTGTAGATCTTCCCACTCCGGATCCGGGGTGACGTTAAAAACGATCTGCTTCGGCTGGGGATCTGGGTCGTCGCCCTTCACAATCTCCATCCAGTGAGTTTTGGAGCGGTCGTTGGGATCGTCCGTGTCACCCATCAGATAGGACATGGGGACATTGAGAGCTTTAGAAAGCGCTTGTATTTGCGCAAGTTGGGGATGTCGCTTTCCTGCCTCATATTGGTGAATTGTAATTGCGGCAACTCCGCTTATCTCAGATAGCTTTGCTTGTGTTAGACCGGTGTTCTTTCGGGCTGCTTTTATACGAGCTCCAATAGTCATAGAAATCACCTCATGGCAATCTTACCATACTGCAATAAATTATTCAAGAGAATAAACAAAAAACTATTGACTTATTCGAATGAATGGCATAATATTTATTCATACGAATAAGGACGGAGGTGAGACAATGACAGTGAAACTCGATATGCAGGTTGTTGCCAAGCGGATGGCCGAAAGACGGATGACCGGTGCAGCGCTGGCGAAGCTAATTGGAATTTCCCCTCAGGCTTTCAGTGCTATTCGGTGCCGGGGGACTTGCTCCCACATCAATGCTGCGCTAATTGCCGATGCGCTGGGAGTGAAGCTTGAGGACATTTGGAAGGAGGTCTAACCATGTATTTTATCGTAGTCGTGGCCGGGGCGGTGTACCTTGCCAAGCTGGCCCTGGCACTGGTGGACAAGCTGGAAGGAGGCAGAGTATGACGCCGAGAATGCGAACGGCAGAGGGCGCCTTGCAGATCATTAAGGCAGAAGACCCGCAAACCGCTGTGACCCTGCGGCAGATCCGGGCGCTGATCAACACCGGGACCATACCCCATATCCCGGTAGGGCGCAAGAAACTGGTCAATGTGGACACGCTCCTGGCCTATCTGGGTGGGGCAAACGAAATGGAGGTAACGGCATGAAAAACGTGATGAAGATCCAGGCACGGGTATTCCCGGTGATGATCCGTGACGAGCGGACCGGCGAGAAGAAGGCAGACGAAATCGCCTTATCAAAAGACCAGCTCCGGGCCGCCGAGGTGGCAGGGGTAAATTCCGAGGAGCTGATCTATCGCACCTATAATCGCCTGGGCTACCGGGTACTGGATATCTGCCCGCCCGCAAAGCGCGAGCTGCAGGTGGATTTGACGGTGCTGGTCGCCCAGCAGAGCGGGGAGGCGGGAGATTGAGCGTAGACCATGTATCATTCCTCCTACAAAATGGCATGACGCTGGAGGAGATTGACAAATACATCAATCAGGGTATTTCACTGGACGAGTTGAGGAAGTCGGCGGAAGGCCTTCTTTCCCGTGGTGAAAAGATTAGCAAGGAGGAGCCGATAGAGGAGAGCACGGTACACCCCACTCTTATCCGGGCTTGTGATGTCCCCTATGAGCCGCCCAGATGGACCATAGCGCCGTACTTCCAGAGGGGAAAAGGCACCCTGATACAGGGCGACAACGGAACCGGCAAGACCGCCTTTTTATGCGCCATTGCGGCTCATGTCACTACCGGGGAGCCTCTGCTGGGCATTCCAATCACCACGCCGGGAGATGTCATTATTCTCTCTGTGGAAGATGATCTCCCCATTCTGCGCGGACGTGTGGAGGCGTCCGGTGGTGATTTGACAAAATGCCATTTTATGGCTAATGCTGCCGGGCTCACCTTTAACAGTCCCGAGGTTGAAATGGCAGTGAAGCAGGTCAAGGCCAAGATGATCATTTTTGATCCCATCCAGGCGTTCATGGGGCCGGACGTGGACATGTTCCGCGCCAACGAGACGCGTCCGGAGCTGGCTAGGCTCTTTGAGATGTGTGATCGGAACGACTGCTCCTGTGCCATCATCAGCCACATGGGAAAGGTGAAGGGGGAGAAATCCCCGGTCAACCGATCTTTGGGCAGCACGGACATTCCGGCGGCCATGCGCTCTATCATGGAGCTGACCTTCAATCCTGACAACGAGGAGGAGCGGGTCATGGTCCACGTGAAGTGCTCCAATGCACCAAAGGGTCAGAGTATCGCCTACACGATCGGAGACCGCGGCGGCGTCCACTGGGTGGGATTTAGCCCGCTGACGCTGGAGGACCTGACCACCATCAACCGGCGCAAAGAAAAGGGCATACCCTATGAAAAAGAACCATTGGTTCAGGTACTTAACCAGCTCGTGACGGACAGGCCAGGCGGAGGGTTTTGGAGTTATGAAGATGTCAAAAGCATTGGGGCCAGGCTGCTGGGATTTCCCCCGTTTTACTCTGTACCTGATTTAAAGGCCAAGCTATCCGGGCCGCTTTTGCGTGAGCTGCAGGAAAGGGATGGTCTAATTGTGACATGCGGACACAAGTCAAACGGTACCCGAGGTATCCGCATAGAACAGTACGAACATCCAGGAGGATATCAGACCAGCATGGACGTGTTGTAGGGACGACATGCCTTGTACAAAAAAATATATATAATTCGTCCCTTATTGACCATTACTGTCCCCCGCCGTCCCTTACTGCCCCCTATAGCAGGGACAATAAGGGACGAAATGGACATTTTATTTGTACGAGGGAAAACGTCCCTTACTAAAAGAAAGGAGTAAAACCTATGGATGATCGAGACTATGAGCTGTTCTTTGACATCACGCAGAGTCTGACCAGCATTGCGGAGACGCTGGACAGGATTGCGGATGTACTGGAGCAGGTCACAAACAACGAAAAGGAGGAATAGCCGTGGCCTATTACCGTATCTGTCCCCGCTGCGGCGCTGCGCTGGATCCCGGAGAGCGCTGTGACTGCACCGAAAATAAAACCGCCGCCGATGGTGCGAGCATCGACGACGGCAAAGGGACCGGGACAGCCAATCAAACCAACCAAGTCCACCCACATTCTATAGGGTGGGGAAAGGAAATGCAAGCATGAAAAGAGATCTTGATGACCTGTGTACTGAGCTTAATGGCATTTCTGCCCTTGTGTCTTGCCTCTTTGCCCCATATCTGGATGGTGAGGTAACTGTAAGCAATACCACGATGGGGGATGCACTCTTTTCAATCCGGAGTTATATTGACCGTATTACGAAAGACCTGCTGAGAGTATCGGAAGAAAGGATCGCGCAACCGTGAATATTTTTACTGATATTGTCACCGCCGTCAAGCTGACGAAGGAGGTCAAAAGGGCGCGGCGTCTGGGGTGCCGGGTTGACACCATATGGACGAAGGTGTTCCCGGATAAGACCAACAAGGCCAGCTACTGGCCGTGGACGATGGAGTTCTGCCACTTTGCGACCACAGAGCTCAATGCACCTATCCGTGCTGTGTTCGAGACGTTCGACGAAGAGACACGCCACGCCCTCACCTTTACCCCGGAGAATCCGACGGAGCCGGCGGGGTGGATCGAGCGGGCGCGGTTCTGGCAGCAGGCACTGAAACCGGCTCTGCCGCCCCAGCAGTATTATGCCGCCATGTCGGAGATCTGGAAGGATTATAACCGGGCCATGCAGGCCACCCGCGTAGCAAGGATGGGACGGGAAGCCGGATGAAAATATCCATCACATACATGCCAGAGGAGGAGCCAACGGCCGCCGAGGATGCAGCAATCCTTCTCCAGCGGCACCCGGGCGGTAAGCTGCGCCGGGCGGGCAACCACCCTCCGTGGCTGCAGATGTACATCCGCATACCTCCGGGATCTGTGCGGCGGCTGACACCGTGCGATTTTTGCCGGCATGGGAAGGGCAATCCTGTTTGCGAAGTATGCCCGGCAAACAGTTGATATCACAGGGAATTTGTGGTATAATTTAATCAAAGAATATCGCATGGGTTGAGTACCGCTCAAATCGAGTTAGCGCTAAAGCGCATGGGAAAACAGTTGCCGAAAGGACTGTTCCCATGCGCTTTTCTTTTTCCGGGGTGCAGGGGCCCTTCTTCTTTCTCCCCCTGCACCCCTCGGGACCTAAGAGAAAGGGAAACATATTGTGGCCAAGCGCCAGAAAGGAAAAATGAGAATGAAGTACACAGAGAAAGTGCAAGAGATCGTTGCCCGGGCAGTGGAGGAACTCAAAGCCTGCCGTGCGCATAGCGATGAGCTGGGCGAAAAATATCGCCGTGAGGAGATCGGCGGGAACGCCTACCGAGAGCAGCTGTATCAGATTGAGCAGAAGGCCATAGACATCCGGACAAAGTGGAACACTGAGCTGGAGCAAATTCGGCAGGCCTATATGGCTACAGTTGAAGAAGGATCTCTGGTGGACGGATCCATGCTGCACGAGGACGCCAAGCTGCTGGAGATGGGGCTGACCCTCACTGAATGGCAGTATACCAAACTGGTAGAAAAGCACAGGGGAAACCAACTCATGACCCAACTGCTGAGACAGTACGGCGAGCGGCACCCAGGACTTTATGCAGATATGCCCGCAAGCCCCGAGATCAAGAAATCGGAGTTCAACGGCTACATTAATGCGGCGAAAAACGTGGTTTCCGTCCCGGATACCATGCAGGCGGCGCTATTCGAAACAGGCACCTATATTCCGTCAGCAGCCACAGAGGACATGCCGGACAGCCGGGTATGACAATCAGCGGTATTGTTTACGCTACGGGTATCAACCGTATTACGGTTTATCGACATATCCGGCGGGGGGATCTTGCAGCCTCTAAGGATGCCGCCGTCCGGTGGTACGCGACGGCGGAGGAGGTCTATTCCTGGGCCTGCTGGGTATGGGAGCAGGGCCTTTGTGTCATGTATCCGCCGGAGCGGGTTGCGGATCATATACGGGTACTGCACGAACAGAGAGCGAACAACGAGAGAACGGCGAGGAATTGACAATGGCAAACACACAAAATCTCCGCCCGCTCAACACCCTACCGCCGGATGAGCTGCGGGAGATCTGCAGGAAGGGCGGTATAGCCAGCGGAGAGCGCCGGCGGGAGATTGCGGACGTTAAAAGCACGGTGCTGCTGAACGCAGCGGCGTTGGATCTGATCGAGGAAACCCGGGAGGAGTACCGGCGGGCCATCGTCAAGCTGGCTAAGCAGGAGCGGAGGAAGATGCGCCGGCGGAAATGAAAACCTGTCAAAACCGTCCATTTCCGCCTATATAGCTGAATGTATGAAAAAAGCCGCCCCCGAAAGGACGGCCCCGACAAGACCATTATACAGGGGGAGGCTTCACGATGTCAAATGAAGAATTGGCCCGGCGGATCCAGAACGGGGAAACAGATCTACTGCCCCAGCTTTGGGAACAGGTGCAGCGCTTCATATACCGGGAGGCCCGGCGGAGGTATTTTGCCACGGAGGGACTGGGTGGCGTCGAGGTGGAGGACCTTGTGCAGAGCGGTTATATCGCCCTTGTGGAGGCGGTAGGGTACTTCCAACCGGATGGGGAGTATAAGTTTCTCACCTATCTGGGAAAAACGCTCAAAGCCGCCTTTGCGGAGGCTGGAGGCTATAAGACCAGCAAACGTGACCTTCTCAACGTGGCGGATGATAGCCTGGATGCTCCCATTGCGGAAGATACCGATACCACCCGGGGCGATATGGTGGCCGATCCCATTGACCAGTACGAAGATGCAGAGCGCCGGATCTGGCTGGAGCAGCTGCAAGAGGCAATGGGCAAGGCTATGGATGCCCTGCCGGCGGGGTGGCGGGATGTGCTGCGCCGGTATTATTGGGACGGTCAATCATTGGACGAGATCAGCGCGGCCACCGGGATTCACAGAAACAATGTCGATAACCGGCGGCATAAGGGTTTGCGGCAGCTCCGCCGCAATGTGCAGCGCTATGGCCTTGACCAGTTTGTAGAGGATAGAACGCCATACTATGCCCGTGTCGGCGTGGAATCCTTCCACGCCACACACACTAGCGCCGTAGAGTATGCAGTGATCCGCCGGGAGACGCTGGAGCAGATCTATGACAGGCTGGGCATATAGGAGGGTATAGTACATGGATTTCAAAAGTGAAACGGTGGCCCGGCTGCAGGAGTATACTTCCCGCAAGGAAACCTGCGATAGCCTGGCAAATCATGACACCGCGGGGGACAGTCTTCTTATGGAGGAAACAAAGATATGGCTCCGCGTCATGAATCGTGCCCTATCAGCTCTGACAGAAGATGAGTTTCTGGTGCTGTACAGGATGTACATAAACCGTGAGCGCAATTCTATTGATCGCCTCTGTGAGGAGCTGGGCCTGTCGGATAGGCGCTCCGTTTATAAGCGCCGTGATCGTGCCCTTCGGCGCCTTACCATTATGCTGTATGGCGTGGTGGAGCGGTAGAATTCGGCTGGAAAGGAGGTGGGGCTTATGAGTGAGAGAAAACGGTACAATATCAACGGCAAATTTGACATTATCTTTGAACCGGATAACCCGGAGTACGTGAAGAGGCTATGTGCGTCACTTACGACACTGGATGAGTTGCAGGGGACGATAGATGCCGTCTGCGGGAAAGAGACGGATCACCAGAAAATCCATGAAGTGTCTAGTACATGCGAGGCCAAAATGCGAGAAATCATAGACGCGATTTTGGGGGCCGGCTGCTGTCAAACCTTATACGGGGGCACAGTAGTGTGGGCGCTAAGTGACCGCCGCCCGCTCTGGGCAAATCTGATGCTGTCACTGTTTGAGCAGTTGACTGTACCGGCGGATAGACGCACGAAAGGCGTCTTGAAGAAATACAAAAGGAAGAGGGTGAAGAAGTGAAGAATGCAGCGGGATCTATTGTCATTAACACGGACATTGATATTTCCGAGGCACAGAAAAAGCTGATGCAGCTGAAGCGGGAGATCAAAGAATCCGAAGACTCCATTGCCAAGATGCAAAAGGACGTTAATGCTAAGATCAAAGAGCGTGACCGTCTGGCCCAAAAGCTCGATGGCAAGCAGATAAAACTGGATGCTGCAAAGCAAGAACTGGACGGGCTGAAAAGTCAGCAAGCCCCGATTATTCAGCAGATCGAGGAGGTACAGCAAAAGATAGCCGATGCTACTGCAGAGGCGGCGAAATTCAAGCAGGCCTGGCTTGATGGAACACCTGGCGCGGACAAGGATTGGACGCTGGCGCAGGATCAGGTCGATACGCTGAAGGTGCGCTATCAGGAGCTGCTTGCACAGGCTGAAAAACTGGACCCGGCTATTCTGAAAGCGTCCGATCATGTAGCCGCTCAGGAAAAAGAGGTTGAGGCGGCAAGGGCTGCATGGTCAAATGTCAAGCATGAGGTGCGGAATATCAACATGGAGCTTGAAACAGAGCGCACCAGGTTGGCCGGGATGGTAAATGAGGCAGGAGATCTAACCATACAGGAAGTATGCAGCGCGGAGGCCGCTAACGGCATGTCCCGCGCTATGGATGCTGTAAACACCCGTATGGATAAATTTGTTAACCGGGTCAAGGCTCTGGCAAAGCGCGTCTTTGTGTTCTCCCTCATTACGGCTGCCCTGCGCAAGCTGCGTAGTTGGATGAGTGAGGCGATCCAAAGCAACGATGAGGCAGCGGCTGCTATGGCACGGCTGAAGGGCGCTCTGCTGACGCTGGCCCAGCCGTTGCTATCTGTGCTTATTCCCGCACTGACTGTGGTAATCAACCTGCTGGCGCGGTTGGTGACCGTGGCGGCCCAGTTGATGGCCATGATCTTCGGAAAGAGCATCAAACAGACTTCGGCGGCGGCAAAGGCCATGAATGCAGAGAAGAAGGCTATCGAGGGTGTGGGCGGTGCCGCAAAGGACGCCGCAAAGAATCTATCCGGCCTGGATGAGATCAACACCTGGGACAGCGGTTCTTCCGGTGGCGCCGGCGGTGGTGCTGGCGGAGGTGGTATTTCTCCCGATTTCGACCTTGACGGAATGGGGGTAGCCGAAGATCGCCTGAAGGATATCCTCGGCCTTGTGGAGGCCATTGCCGCCGGGCTTTTGACGTGGAAACTAAGTAAGATGTTTGGCCTTAATCTCGGGCAGAGTTTGGCACTCTTTGCCGCCATCATCGGCGCTGTTGAATTCGTCAAGGGCCTGTTCGATGCCTGGGCCAACGGAGCGAGTGCGGAAAACGTTCGACAGATGCTGATCGGATTGACCGTGGCAGCTGTCGGCCTGGGGATCGCCTTTGGCCCAGTTGCTGCTGGCGTTGCGCTGGTTGTCGGTGGGCTCGCCATGCTGGTGACAGGGTTCCAAGACGCCGTGAAAAATGGTTTCAATCTCCACAATATGCTGCTTACGCTGGCTGGTATTATTGCCACCGGCCTGGGGATCTCCCTGCTGACGGGCAGCGTTATTCCCGTTTTGATTGCCTCAATACTGGCGCTTCTGGTGGCTATTGCAGTCTTCACCGGCCACGGAGAGGAACTGCTGAACGGCCTACGCGACGTCTTCGGCGGCTTCATCGACTTCATCACCGGCGTATTCTCCGGGGACTGGGCCAAAGCAATGGGCGGCATCGAGCGGATGTTCCAGGGGCTGAAAATGGCCCTCGGCGCCATTATTGACGGTGTGAAGGATCTGTTCCTGCGGTTCCTGGATTGGATTGACCAGAAGACCAACGGAAAGCTGAAGCCCATCCTGGACTTCATCCGCAACTGTGTAAAGGTCACCTTTGACGCAATCAAGACAACCGTCGGCAATGTGGTTGATGCTGTGAAGCAGATCTTTTCCGGGATCATTACGTTCCTGCGCGGTGTTTTTACCGGCAACTGGAAGATGGCGTGGGACGGAATCAAGAGTGTGTTCAAGGGTGTATGGAACGGCGTTGTCTCCATCCTGGAGGGCGCTGTCAACCTCATTATTCGTGGCGTGAACTGGCTGGTCTCCCAGCTAAACAAGATCCATGTGGATATTCCGTCGTGGGTGCCCGGCATTGGCGGCAGATCTGTTGGTATCAACATTCCCTCAGTGAGCTATGTTAGTATCCCCCGCCTTGCCAAAGGTGCCGTTATCCCGCCGAACCGGGAGTTTATGGCCGTCCTGGGCGATCAGAAGAGCGGCAACAATATTGAGACCCCGGAAGATCTGCTCCGTCAGATCGTGCGGGAGGAGATGTCCAATAAGGGCGGCGGCAGCTACCGATTCACGGCCCAGATCAACAGCCGCACCATCTTTGATGAGGTGATCGAAGAGGGGAAGATGCGGCAGGTTAGCACCGGACGGAATCCTTTTACCGCATTCTAAGAAGAGAGAAAGACCGGGGAGCAATCCCCGGCCTTTTTTTACATGTCAGCGGCGAGGGATTAGAAAAAGGTCGAGCGGATATTTCCCGATTCCTGTATAAATTTACTGTATAACATGATATAATCCTCCTATTTTAGATAATAGGAGGTATGATTATGCCAAAAGTAAAATTTGCGGACAGCGGTCCATCCCAGAAGGATATCAAACGGTTTGTAGAGACAGTCAAGATGTGGGCAAAACTGCAGTATGGAACGATGGACGGTTTTTTCGTGCATCTGCCGCGGGTACGACAGACGGTCTACAACCACCTTAAAGATACAGATCGGCTGACTGTAGCTGAGCTGCGGAAGATTCGCCAGACACTCAAGGTGGAAAAGCATGAATTTATGGAGCGGTTGGAGCCGCTACTTTGAGGGGGGTGCAGTCTGTGGGTAAACGATTAAAACTGGAGGATATGAAGGCGGTCTCATATGTTCATGTGGGCGATAAACTGGTAAACACGGAAGATCTAGATCCGGAGCAGCGGAAACGGCTGGCCACGGAGTTGGCCATTGGCTGGCTCAACGGATTATTCAAGGGTGAAGCGGTGTTCTTCCGAAGCGGCGAAAACCCAACAAAAAACTA
This sequence comes from Oscillospiraceae bacterium, assembly GCA_902782615.1. Lineage (GTDB taxonomy): Bacteria > Bacillota > Clostridia > Oscillospirales > Oscillospiraceae > Vescimonas. Next base: position 14,616 of record CACZNU010000008.1, read on the forward strand.
ACATTTGTTTGTATAACTGGCTTGCCACAGGAAGGGACAAGGGAATGCTTGTAGCCGCAGTTTTACCCGTGCGGGGGCGAAGATCCCGTCCCCTTCGGCAAGGCGGCTAGGGATATTCCCCCGCCGTTTTTTGTTCATGATGCAAGGCCGGTTGTGCCTGACTATAGCGATATTGCGTCCCGGATCTCGCCCATCGGTATGTGTGCCTGGCGGCTAATTTTGGCTAGCTCGGCCAGGGTGAATTCCCCGGGGTTTTTCAACCTGGACTGCGCCGTCCTCCAGCAACAACCGAGCACTTCTGACAGTTCTCGCTCGTTGAGGCCATAGCCGCGTAAAAGACGGCCCAACTTGGCAAAAGGTATATCTGGTGGTTTAACAAACGGCATTGTGTAGCCTCCGTACTGATTGAATCGATATGGCATATTATCTGCACTTCATATGGCTAATATGTTAGGAAAATAGGCTGAGAGTTTGGTCATTATTTGGTCGTTATTTTGATGAAACACCTCGACAGACAGCGACAGGCCGAGAAACAAAAACCGCCGGAAACACTGTCATATCAACGGGTACAGCGCAACATGAAACACGATGAAATTAAAGAGGCTCTTTTCGAGTCCTGTACCGCGCACCAAAAAGACAGGGCACCCTTTTGGGTGCCCTGTTTTTTTGCTGTAAGCGACAGGACGAGAAACGAACTCCAAAGGCGGCAAGCGCCAGCGAAGACACAGGCGCCCCCATCCCCCCGCCCTTGCCAGATCCCCCGGTCTGTGCTACAATATAGCTTCAGAGCGCCGCAGGAATGATGGACAAAACCACGGCTGCATCCGCTCCCGGGCTGCCACAGAAAAAATCGGACCGGGCCCGGCAAGGAGGACCTATGGAAGAAAAAAAGACCCCGCTGCTCTACCGGATCATCTACCGGCTGGTCTGGCTGTTCTCCCCCAAGTACCGGATCCAGGGGGCAGAGCATCTGCCGGAGGGCCCCTGCGTGATCGTGGGCAACCACTGCCAGATGTACGGCCCCATCGCCGCCGAGATATACACCCCGGGAGCCCACCAGGTCTGGTGCATCGGGGAGATGATGCACGCCGGGGAGGTGGCGGACTACGCCTACCGGGACTTCTGGTCCAATAAGCCCCGGGCCCTGCGGCCCTTTTTCCGCCTGCTGAGCCATCTCATCGTGCCCCTGGCGGTGCTGATCTTCAACAACGCCCACACCATCCCCGTCTACCACGACGGCCGGGTGATGACCACCTTCCGCCAGTCGGTGGCCCGGCTCCAGGAGGGGAGCCGGATCGTGATCTTCCCGGAGTGCTACACCGAGCACAACAACATCGTCCACGATTTCCAGGACAAGTTCGTGGACGTGGCCCGGCTCTACTACAAGAGGACGGGTCAGGCCCTGGCCTTCGTGCCCATGTACCTGGCGCCCCGGCTGAAGACCATCTATTACGGCGAGCCCATCGCCTTCCGGCCCCAGGCGCCCCTGGCGGAGGAGCGGCAGCGGATCTGCCGCGAGCTGATGGACGCCGTCACCGACATGGCCACGGCCCTGCCGGAGCACACGGTGATCCCCTACCCCAACATCCCCAAAAAGCAATATCCGAAAAATATCCCCCTCGAGGTCTATGACGATGAAAAAACAACCCTATGACTACAGCGGCTTTTCCCTGCGCCGGCTGAAGGAGCCCCGCTTCTCCCACGTCTGGCTGCTCACCGGCTGGCTGGGCTATTTCGCCCTGTATTTTATCACGGAGAATCTGATCCCGGCGGAGCGCTGCCACCCCATCCACTGCCGCCTGGACGATCTGATCCCCTTCAACGAGCTGTTCGTGATCTTCTACGTGGGCTGGTACGCCCTGGTCTTCGGCTCCCTGGCCTATACGTTCTTTTACGACGTGCCCCGGTTCAAGAAGCTCCAGGTCTTTCTCATCATCACCCAGGCGGTGGCCATGGCCTGCTACATCCTCTATCCCAGCCGCCAGGATCTCCGGCCGGAGGTCTTCCCCCGGGAGAACGTGCTGACGGCGCTGATGGGCTTCATCTACTCCTTCGATACCAGCACCGGCGTGTGTCCGTCCCTGCATGTGGCCTACTCATTGGGCATTTTGTCGGTGGGTCTGAAGGACAGGGATCTGGCCGGGATCTGGAAGGCGGCGCTGACGATCGTGGTGGTGATGATCTGCGCGGCGGTGTGCTTTGTGAAGCAGCACTCGGCGGTGGACGTGCTGATGGCCCTGCCGGTTTGCCTGCTGGCGGAGGCGCTGGTCTACGGCAGGGACTACTGGCTGCCCCGTCTGAAGGGGCGGAAGGGATAACCGCCCCTCACATCCGGCGGCACAGAGCCGCCAGCAGCTCCGGCCTCTGCCGGGGCACCGTTCCCCGCTCCGCCTGTTCCAGCACCGCCTCCAGCCGGCCCCTGTCCAGCGCCAGCAGCTGCTGACGGATCTTGTCCCGGCTTCGGACCTGTCCGTCCACCCGGATCACCGGAGAGGGATCGGTACATACGTCATAGAGAAGATCGGAGATCTCCTCTAAAAGAGAGGGATCGAAAGATCCCCCCCGGAGGGGAGAGATCATATTTTCCACGATCTGACGCGGCGCCATGGCCCCCCGGGCGGCGCCTGCGTCTGTATATGAGAGAATAGGATCGTTCTTTCTGATCTCTTTCTTTCTCTCCTCTTTCTTTCTTGGTAGCGGTTTTCCCGATTCCGGAGTCGTGGTTTCCGGCGTACCGGAGGACCGGTTTCCGGCCTTTCCGGTGCCGTATTTCACCATCCCCTCCGGCGGCAGCACGTAGATCCGGTCCGGACGGCACAGACCCTGCCGGACCCGGCGGATGAGACCGCAGCCCTCCAGGGCCCGGAGAAGGCCCGTGGCCTTGCCGGAGGCGCAGCCCAGGGTGCGGCAGATCTCGGCGTTGGTGAAGTAGAGGAACACCTCCCCCGCCCCGTCCCGCCAGCCGTTGGATGCCGAGAGGCTGAGCCGGTTCACCAGCAGGGCGTAGAGGAGCTTGGCGTCCCCCGAGAGGGCGGCGTATTTTTTGTTGTCGATGACGGCCCGGGGCAGGCGGAAAAAGGTGAATTCCCCGGTATCCCACCACTCCTTTTTCCCGGACATGGGATCACCCCCTTCACTTATAGGGGCGCCGGGGCGGTTTGTTGCCCGACGGGAGGCAACAACGGGGAAAGAAAATGAAAAAAACCGGCGGGCCCACAGGACACGCCGGCAGCATTGACCCCGCCGGGGCGGGGTGATATCATCGGTTCTATCAAGGAAAAGGGAGGCGGGAGCATGGCCACCGCCACAGCGAGGCGGAGCTGAGGAGGCTGTCAGGCCACACCTGACGGCGGGATTTGTTACCGAACTGACACTTGTATTCCCGCCGGGGGCGTGCTATGATGCACCCGAAGAGGGAGAAAGTCGTCAGACGGGAGCAAAGGAGGTCGCGTTATGAGAAATCGAAAAGGTGAAATCGCCGCGGCGCTGGTGCTGCTGAGCGCCGCCTCCGCCCTGTGCCTGCGGCTGATGAAGGCCGCCGGGGAGTGGCTGGACCGGGAGCAGCGGAAGCTGGACGAGTCGGAGAAGACGGACGATTGATCGCCCGCCGGCAAACCGGAAACAAAACAGGAGAGGCGTTTGCCTCTCCTGTTTTTCCTTTTTATGGAAGGGGTGCGGCGGGGGGATACGGATTCCCGCGTCACCAGTCTGCGGACTGGCTCCTCGGAATGACGGAAACAGGCACGATGCGCCGCCAATCGCCCCTTACGCCTCCCCCTTCTCGAACTCGGCGGCCACGTCCTGCAGCAGCTGCCGGATGGGCAGGTGCTGGGGACAGGCGGCCTCGCACTGGCCGCACCCGACGCAGTCGGAGGCCTTGCCGGCGTTGCGGGTCATCACCTCGTAGTAGAAGTCGGCGTTCCAGTCCCGGAACCGCTTTTTGTTGTTCATGCAGGTGAACAGCCGGGGGATCCGGATATTCATGGGGCAGCCGTCGGTGCAGTAGTGGCAGGCGGTGCAGGGGATGAGATCCATGCTGCGGAAGATCCGGCAGACCTGATCCACCGCGGCGCGCTCATCGTCGTTGAGGGGCCGGAAATCCCTCATGAAGCCCACGTTGTCGGTGAGCTGGGCCATGTCGCTCATGCCGGAGAGCACCATGCACATCTGGGGGAAGCCGGCGGCGAAGCGGATGGCGTAGCTGGCGTTGCTGCCGCCGTGGAGGGCGTCGAAGACCGCCTGGGCCGCGTCGGGCAGATTCACCAGGTTGCCGCCCTTCACCGGCTCCATGACGATCACCGGCTTGCCGAACTTCTCGCAGACCTCATAGACCTTCCGGCTCTCCACCGACAGATCCTCGTAGTCGGCGTAGTTGAACTGGATCTGCACCACCTCGATCTGGGGGTACTCGGTGAGGATCTCCTCCAGCACGGCGGCCTTGTCGTGGAAGGAGATGCCCACGTGGCGGATGAGGCCCTGCTCCTTCAGGGCGAAGGCCGTCTCATAGGCCCGGCAGCTCTTGAACTTGGGGAAGTTGCCGGAGCCCTGGGCGTGCATCAGGTAGAAGTCGAAGTAGTCCACGCCGCAGGCCTCCAGCTGGCTGCGGAAGAAGGGCTCGATGTCCGCCTCGGTCTGGAAATAGGAGTCGGTGAGCTTGTCGGTGAGGATATAGCGGTCCCGGGGATAGCGGCTGGTCAGCGTCTCCCGAATGGCCAGCTCGCTCTTGCCGCTGATGTAGCCGTGGGCGGTGTCGAAATAGTTGAAGCCGGCGTCCAGGAAGGCGTCCACCATCTCCTTGGTCTGCCGGATGTCCACCTCTTTTTCCAGCATGGGCAGGCGCATCATGCCGAAGCCGAAGTTGCCGTGGATCTCCGGAAAGAATTTGTTGGTCATCATGGGCGTTTTCCTCCGTTCGTTTGTTACTGTTTATTGTAAGAGGGCTGAGGGGGAGAAGTCAACAGGAAAATGCCGCCCTCGGGGCGTACTCCGCAAACGGGAAGTTGTCGATTTTACCGTCCAGGAAATCGCAGCGATTTTATCATTGAGCCCGGTACTCAGACAAGAATATACCCTCTGAACCCGCGCACAGAATAGTATGAATCCGCGCCGTTGTGAA
>CACZNU010000009.1 GCA_902782615.1 Oscillospiraceae bacterium
CGGGAGAAGGATTCGAACCCTCACATACGGAGTCAGAGTCCGCTGTGCTACCTTTACACAATCCCGCTGTGTTCCTGACGAACAAAAACTATTATACAGATTTCACGGCGTTTGTCAACAGTTTTTTTCTGTCATGAGGGGAAAAATCCATCCGCTCTGTATGACAGAGCGGATGGACTGCGTAAAGGCTGTCGTTCAGGATTTCTTGCTGAAATACTTCTGCAGGGGCACTGCCAGCAGGGCGCACAGAACAATGGCCAGAATGGTGTTGGGCACCATGTAGGTACCATTGTAGAGCAGGGAGTACAGGGGAGGGGTCAGTTTTGTGACGCCCATGAATTCTTCGGGCATGTACTGGGCATAGACAGTGACGCCGCTGATGTAGTGGATGATAAAGCGTCCCACGCAGCCGATCAGCGCAGCCAGAGGCAGCTGCTTCCAGCGGCGGCGCAGCAGGCCGGCCAGGCCTACGGCGGCATATGCCAGGGAATAGTCAAAGATAATGGAGACCCAGCTGACAGCCCAGCCGTTGGCTACAAAATACTTCAGCGTGCCGAAGGCCAGTCCGGCCAGAACACCCCAACCCATGCCCCAGCGCACGGCGAAGACGATCAACGGGATCATCACCAGGTCAATGGAGCCGCCAAAGGCGCCGAAGGTCAGACCGATGGGAATCTTCAGATAGCTCAGGGCCAGGGACAGGGCGATGCACACGCCGCCCTCAGCCAGCATCAGGGTCTTTTTTTCACTCATGTTTCCTGCAGTCCTTTCCCAATAAAAATTGCACGATGGGCGCATCGGCGTCATCGTGCAAAAGAAGTCGTGATAGTTCTCCGCATTCCTACGCCGGCATTACCCGGATCAGGTTCGAGGGTCACAGCGGCAATACACTGTGTCTCAGCCGGCTTCGCACCAGCGCCCCTTGGATTGTGAGACCATTTTACCACCGCACCCGGCGGCCTGTCAAGAGGGAGCGGCTTATTCGCCTGCCGCCTGCCGCAGTATAGCGGCCGCCACAGATCCCGCCGCATCGGCGCCGCTGCCGCCGTTTTCCACCAGAACCACGAAGGCCAGGGGGTGATCCGGGTCGTCCAGAAAGCCGCAGAACCAGGCGTGGGGTGCCAGATTGCCGCCCACCTCCGCCGTGCCTGATTTGGCGCAGATGGGAAGGTCGCCAAACCGGGATTGATCATAGGTGGTGAGGACGTTGCTGCGCATCATGGCACGAAGCGTCTGGCATGTATCGCTGGGCCACAACCTCACGGCTTCACTGTGTTCCTCCGGTATGCGGGAAATGCCGGACATGGTGGTTTCCCGGGAAATGAGACGGGGCTGTGCGGCGGTTCCGTCTCCTGCGATGGCACCCATCAGGGTCAGCAGAGAGCATGGATTCACCATGTCGTTATACTGTCCTACGCCGGACCAGCCCAGCTGACTGCCGGTGCCGATCTCAAAGCTGCCTGCAGCGGTGGGGATGTCGCTTACGGTCTGCTCTGCCAGCAAACCGGCACTCCTGACGTATTGTAGCAGCGTGTCGCCGCCCAGCTCCACCGCCAACTGGGCAAATACCCCGTTGCAGGAATGGGCCAGAGCGCCGGAAAAGTCCATCTCACCGTGGGCGTAGGGACAGGTAATGGTGTCGCCCTCGATCTCACAGCTGCCTGTACAGGAAAAGGTGCGTTCAAAAAGATCCGGGATGTTCTCAATAGCAGCGGCGGCCGTGACCAGCTTGAACACAGAACCTGGCGGATAGGCAGTGGAGAGAAACCGGTTGAGGTAGACTCCCTCGTAGCGGCTGTCGCTGTCCAGAATCTCGGGAGGATCAGCCGGATCGAAGGTGGGGGAGGAGACCATACACAGGATATCGCCGGTCTCATAATTGTAGACGGCCACAGTGCCCTTACGCCCGTCCAGCGCCTCGTAGGCGGTCCGGTTCAGCTCGGCGTCAATGGTGAGGTAGAGCCGGTGACCGCCTGTGGTGGTGCCGGTGAGGAAATTGTAGCCGATCAGATGGCTGGCCAGGGCTGCCTTGGCGGCAGTGGAGATATTGTCGTCCGGATCACCCACGGCGTGGAGCGTGGCCATGCGCAGTTCGCTGTCCTCGGCGTACTGCCCCGAGGCGGCGTCATAGAGAAGGACTCCGCTGCGATCAAGGATCTGTCCGGAGGAAAGGCGTCCTTCCGTATAGGCATGGTCGTTGGCGGAGAACTCCGCCCAATGCCGTCCCTCCACCGCATACTGAATGCAGAAAACAACTGTGCCGGTCAGAAGAAGAATCACCAGCAATGCAATCAGAAAGGTGCGCTGTCTCACCTGCTTCATCTGCCGTCATACTCCTTTCCAAAAATCTCGTCCACGGGAATCTCAGGCTTGTCGGCAAAAAAGCTCTCTGCACGGGGGTTGTCCTCCTGCCGGGATACCTTATCAGCCGAATCCACGCGCACGGGCGTAGGTGCCTTCTTCGGCAAACGCAGGATGAAGCTGGCATTCTGCCGTGTGTCGGCGGCCTTGAGAAAGGCCAGCAGTCCCCAGCAAGCGGCCATGCTGGAGCCACCCATAGAGACGAAGGGGAAGGTGACACCGGTCAGCGGCAGAAGGTCCACTGCGCCCATGACATTCAGTGTAGACTGGAAGACCAGCATAGCTGCTGCGGAGCAGGAGGCAATTGTATAGAAGCTGGAGCGGGATGTAGCCCCAGACTCCAGCGTAAAGACCGCCAGAATGACAAGAGCCAGAATCGCGCACAGAGCCAGCAACAGGCCAAACTCCTCGCTGACAACGCCAAAAACCAGGTCGGTGTTGGCGGCGCCCACGTATTTTAGCCAGCCGTCCCCCGGCCCTGCGCCGAAGAGTCCGCCGCTTGCAATGGCGGACATGGTACGGCTCTGCTGATATCCGGTGCTCTGGGTGTATTCCCAGGCGTGGCGCCAAACGGCAAAGCGCTCGGCGATATATGGCTTGAAGTGGAGAACAATCCCGCCGCCAAAGCCGGCTGCGGCTGTCATCATGACAACGGAGGGCAGGTCACCGCTCCGGAGGAAGGCGATACAGAGAAACGCAACGAAAAATATCAACGCCGTGCCAAAATCGCTCATCAGGGCCAGGCAGCCCACACAGTAGGCGGAGAAAACAACGGTAAAGATGAGATTCCGCTTGGCAAAGAGTCTATCCAGCGTGGCCGCGCCGGCCAGGATGAAAGCCAGCTTTACAAACTCAGAGGGCTGGAAGGAGAAAGGACCGACAGCAATCCAGTTTTTGGCGCCGAAGATCCGCTGGCCGAAGACCACGTTGAAGGCCAGCAGTGCCGATGCCGCGGCGGCGACGGGCCAACGGAGCTTTACGGCGACCCGCAGGTTCCGAAGGACCAGAGCAAGTGCCAGATAAAGAATCAGCCCCAGTACCACTGCGCCCAGTTGCGTGAAAAGAGATTCCGGAGCATAGGCTGAGGTCACTCCCAGGTTCAGTGTAGTCAGGAAAAACGCCAACGTCTCTGCTTCAAAGGCGGTGCGCTTCAAAAGTCGATAGAGCCCATACAGACACCACATGATGAGACACAGCGTGCCAAAGGAAGCGGCGATAGTGAGGAAATCGGCGCTGTGGATCTGAGGAAGAAATTGAGCGAGTGTCAGGAACTGGAACAGGGTCAGAAGCATCAGCGTGGCAGTAGGTGACACAAAACGCCCCGGCCGGGTGCGCTTCTGGGCCAAACGAGCCTCCTGAGCGGCATCAGCAGGGAAGAAGTACAGTTCCACGCCCCCGACACAGATGGAGTCTCCCGCGTGGACCTCAGCGACGGTGTGGGTGCGTGTGCCGTTGATCAGAACGCCGGCGTCCGTGTTGATGGGAAACACATGCCAGTGCCCGGCATCGTCGCGGCAGATCGTCGCGTGACTGCGGGACACGGAAGGGAAGTTGACGCGGATGTCACAGTTCCTTGCACGGCCGATTACGTTCTCCCAATGGGTAAGGTCATACCGGCCCCCGTTGTCGAGGGTCACAACACCCCAGATCTCGTTTTCGGCCTTTTGACCGAAAAGAGAACGGCAGCATCGCACCAGAATCCAAACAGCCGACAGCAACATGCTGAATCGTCCCAGCCAGAGCAGGACGGGAGTGGCGTGTGAAAAAAAGTTTTGAATCAGAGCAGGTACCATCATATCAGTTCCAATTCTCAAGAGAGTTATTGTAATAAGGTATACTCATATATTAACACCACTGTCAAGGGAAATAGATGAAATGTGAGGAGACCACTAAAATATATATCAAAAAAAGTTGAAAAAAATTGAAAAAATAAGTTGACAAGATAGAAGGCATATGCTAATATAATCCCTGTTCCGCACCGATGGAGAGATTGGTGAACAGGGAGTGTACCTTGTAAATTAAACAATGAACGAGAAAGCACCAGACGGGACGCA
>CACZNU010000010.1 GCA_902782615.1 Oscillospiraceae bacterium
CCCCCGGAGGACATGTCCTCCGGGGGCTGTTTGTCTGGGGAAAAGTGTCAGATGCGGACGGCGCTGTCCACCACCAGGTTCCGGGCCCGCAGCAGGCGGGTCTCATGGATGAGGCGCATGACCGGCAGCAGCTTCTTGACCTGTTCCATGGGTACGCCATGCTTCCGGGACAGTTCCTCATACTCCGGCTCCACGTCCGCCGCGGTTACCTCAATGTTCTCCCGGCGGATGATCTCCATCATGATCAACTCATAGCGGGCGGCGTATTCCGCCTGGTCCCGGGCCCGGGCCCGGAGATCGTCCATGGTCATGCCGCCCATTTCCAGATACTGGTCCAGCTCCATGCCCTGGGACTGGAGATGGGCCGCCAGCTGGCCGATGAGTCCGGAGAGCTGATCCTCCACCATGGCGGCGGGTACATCCACCTCCGTGGAGGCGATGATCTGGCTGATGAGGGCGTCGGCAAAGGTACCCCGTGCTTCGGATTCCTTGCGTTCCAGCGCCTGGGCCATGATGGCCCGGCGCAGCTCAGCGGCGTCAGCAAAGCCCTGGGTCCGGGCAAACTGATCGTCCAAGGTGGGAATGGTGTGGCGGACGATGGAGCGGGCTCTGATGTGGAAGGTGGCGTCCTTGCCGGCCAGCTCTGGGGCGTACCGGGTGGGGAAGGTGACGTGGATATCCCGCTCCTCGTCCACGCAGATGCCGGCCACCTGCTCCTCAAAGCCGGGGATAAAGGCGCCGCTGCCCAAGGTCAGGGGATACTTCTCCGCCTTGCCGCCGTCAAACGGCACGCCGTCCACAAAGCCCTCGAAATCAAGAGTGACCTCGTCGCCTATGGCGGCCCGGTCCACCGGCTCACTGAGGGTGTGGTCCCGGCAATACGCCTCCATGGCGGCGGCGGTATCATCCTCACTGAACTCCACGGAGGGATAGGCGGCTTTGAGACCCTTGTATTGGCCCAGCTTCACCTCAGGATACAGGGTGATGAGGGCGGTGAACTCATAGCCATCGGGACCGATTTGAGTGATGTTCAGAGTGGGGGCGCCCACCACCATGAGACCCTGGCTGTTGACGGCCTCGGTCAGCGCGGTGGGGAAGGTGGCGTTTACCGCGTCCTGATACAGTACGTCGGCGCCGTGCTTTTCCTCCAGCTGGGCACGGGCCTGGTAGCCATCAAAGAGCTTTTTTGCGTTTTCAAAGGCGGCGTCCAGCGCCTGCTGCCAGGGGCCCCGCTCCACGCGGATAGTCAGCAGCACCTGACGATTTTCTTTGTCCTCCCGATGGATCATGGTCATGGATGGTTCCTCCCTCTATGTTTGACAGATGGGTACAGTATACCCAAAGGGCAAAAATTTGGCAACTGTTTTTGGGAAAAAGACGATTGCTAACGAATTGTAAATTCTCACCCGGAGCATTTGCTTTTTAGAAAAGTTGTGGTACAATAGACGCTAATCGACAACGTATCTCCGGAGGAGAAACATGAAAACCATCATCCAGTATTTCAGGACCCACCGCTACGTGTGGTGGGCACTTTTTGTGCCGTGTTACCTGGCGGCCTTTTTTGCCATCGAACACTTTATCACCGACAACTACTGGGCGACGCAGACGGTCATCGACGACTACATTCCCTTCTGCAAGTACTTCATCATCATCTATGACGCCTGGGCGCCGCTGCTGGTGGTGCTGGGTCTGTATCTGATCGTCAAGGACCCGGAGGGCTACCGGCGCTACATGTGGTCGCTGATCTTCACCTACGCGGCGTCCACCCTGTTTTGCGTGCTGGTGCCCAACGGACAGGATCTGCGTCCGGCAGTGGTGGAGGGCAGCGACCTTTTCGCCTGGATTGTGCGGCTGACCTATGCCGCCGACACCAATACCAACGTGTTCCCCAGCGTCCATGTGGTGGGCGTATTGTCGGCCCTGTTTGCGGTATATCACACGCCGGGCCTGAGGAAGTGGACCTGGCGTGCCGGCACCACGGCGCTGGGCGTCATCATCATCGCCGCCACGCTGCTGGTCAAGCAGCACGCCTTCATCGATATCCTGGCCGGTCTGGCGGTGGGTGCCATCGGCTATGTGGTGGTGTATGTCATCATCGGCGGGCGGCGTGACAAAAGAATACAAGAGACGAAAAAGGAGGACGATCAGGGATGATCGCCCTCTTTTTTGCGTAAAAAGAGAATTTTCCCACCTCCGGCCGGCAACACGGAATTGACGGACGCAGCAGGCCGTGTTACAATAAAAAATGGTGGGCAAACAGGCCTGCCTGCGGCCAGACCGCATTTGGTAAAAAGAAAGGAAAGAGGGATCCAGACATGTACCGTATCGTGAAGAAAGAGGCGCTGAAGCCCACCGTGATCCTCTATGAGATCGAGGCCCCTATGGTCGCCAGAAAGGCCGAGCCGGGCCAGTTCATCATTCTGCGCGTGGACGAGCTGGGCGAGCGCATCCCCATTACGATCCACGATTTTGACCGCCAGAAGGGCACGGTCACCATCATCGTGCAGACCGTGGGTGCCACCACGGAGAAGCTGAGCCACAAGCAGGAGGGCGACTGCCTCCAGGACTTTGTCGGTCCCCTGGGCAAGCCCACCGAGACCGAGGGTAAGAAGAAGGTCTGTGTGGTCGGCGGCGGCGTGGGCTGCGCCATCGCCTATCCCGTGCTGAAGAAGTTTCATGATAACGGCGCTGAGGTCCACGCGGTGGTGGGCTTCAAGAACAAGGATCTGGTCATCCTGGAGGATAAGTTCCGCGAGGCCAGCTCTGTGCTGAAGATCTGCACCGACGACGGCTCCTACGGCCAGAAGGGTCTGGTCACCCAGGCGCTGAAGGAGCTGCTGGACGAGGGTAACCAGTACGACGAGATCTTCGCCATCGGGCCAATGATCATGATGAAGTTCGTCTGCAAGACCACCGAGCCCTACGGCGTGCCCACCACCGTGTCCATGAGCCCCATCATGATCGATGGTACCGGTATGTGCGGCGGCTGCCGTCTGACCGTGGGCGGGGAGACCAAGTTCGCCTGCGTGGACGGCCCTGACTTCGACGGTCACCAGGTGGACTGGGATCTGGCTGTCAAGCGCAACCAGATGTACCGGGAGTTCGAGATGCACAAGCACGAGGAAACCTGCAACTTGTTCAAGAAGGAGGCCAAATAAGATGCCGAATATGAGTCTGAAGAAGAACGAGATGCCCTCCCAGGATCCCAACGTTCGCAATAAAAACTTCCTGGAGGTGGCTCTGGGCTATACCGAGGAGCAGGCCCTGGACGAGGCTGCTCGCTGCCTCAACTGCAAGAACCATCCCTGCGTGGGCGGCTGCCCCGTCAACGTGAAGATCCCCGAGTTCATCAAGAAGATCACCGAGCATGATTTCGAGGGCGCCTATCAGGTGATCCATGAGACCAGCTCTCTGCCCGCCGTGTGCGGCCGCGTCTGCCCC
>CACZNU010000011.1 GCA_902782615.1 Oscillospiraceae bacterium
AGTTCGCACTTCCGTGCGTCCCGTCTGGTGCTTTCTCGTTCATTGTTTAATTTACAAGGTACACTCCCTGTTCACCTGTGTCTCCACCGGTGCGGAACATTCACTATTATAGCAGCGTCATCGCAGGTTGTCAAGTACTTTTTTTAAGTTATTTGATTTTCTGTTTTGACTCTGCTCACCTCTCGGCGACAGCTTTGATAGGATACCATTCCCGACACGATTTGTCAACACCTTTTGTCCACGTTTGTTCTTCTATTTTTTCCATCTGTCAGAAGCACAACTTATACCCATGCTATGCGCATGACGTAGGCATGGTTTTCCATAAGGAATGGACTGCGGAACCGTTTCCGTTCTGCAGTCCATTTTCTCCAAAATTCGGGCAAGTTATAGGGAAAAGTCCTCCTGCTTCAGCTTCTCCGTGTCCAGCTTCACCGGCCGAGGCGGCACACGGCGCAGCGGGTCGTAGGAGAAGCTGGCACAGTGATCCTCCGGAGCCACGATGCCCTTTTTGATACATGCCACTTGGTCCTCGCTGATTGTCCGCCCCTTGGTGCAGTAGGCGCAGCGGGGTTCCATTTTCTTACGAAACAGCATTTTCCTCACCTCACAGCGTATAGAGCTTCACGGCGTCGCCATCCATGGCGACCTTGATCTGGGTAATGGGATGCTCAAAGCTGGCGATGATCTGACTCGCCATAGGATCCTCGATCTCCTTCTGAATGGCGCGGCGCAGATTCCTCGCGCCATACGCGGCAGAATAGGAGGTCTTGACCAGATGCGTCACCACATCATCGTCGTAGCTGAACTGGTACCCCTTCTCCTGCAGGGACTGCCGTAGCTCCTCCAGCATGATACGGGCAATACTGCCGAAGTTCTCCTCAGAGAGCTGGTTGAAGTAGATGATCTCATCCACCCGGTTGATGAACTCCGGCCGCAGGAATCCCTGCAGAGCCTTCATCACCCGATCCTTCCCCTGCTCATTGGTGCTCTTGCCGAAGCCCACGGAGCCCACGCCCTTATCTGAACCGGCGTTGGATGTCATGACGATGACCGTATTTTCAAAGTTGACCTTCCGGCCGTGGGCATCGGTAATCTGACCGTCATCCAGGATCTGGAGCAGTACGTTCAGTACATCGGGGTGGGCCTTCTCGATCTCGTCAAACAGCACCACGCTGTAGGGCTTGCGGCGGATCTTCTCCGTCAGTTGGCCAGCTTCGTCATAGCCCACATAACCGGGGGGCGAACCCACGATCCGGCTGACAGAGTGCTTCTCCATGAACTCGGACATATCCAGTCGGATCAGGGACTCCGGCGCATTGAAGAGATCGTCCGCCAGGCGCTTGACCAGTTCCGTCTTACCCACACCGGTGGAGCCCACAAAGATGAAGGACACTGGCTTGTGCTTGGGACTGATGCCCACCCGGTTGCGGCGAATGGCTGCGGCCACAGCGGCCACGGCTTCGTCCTGACCCACGATATGCTCCTTCAGCCGCTTTTCCAACTCGTCCAGGCGTTTGAATTCCTCTTCCTTGATCTTGCTGGCCGGGATCTTGGTCCACATCTCAATGACCCGGGCGATATTCTCCATGCTCAGCTGGGGCGTACCCTTGGCCTCCAGGGTCTTCAGCTCCTCCTGGGCCCTCATCTCCTGGCTGCGAAGCTCGGCAATACGGGCGTAGTGGGCGTCACGATCGGTTTCGGCAGCGTCCTCGGCCTCCTGCTGCATCAGGGCGTCCCGCTCAAAGGCGATGTTCTCCAGTTCCTGCTTCAGTTCCATGCGACGGTTGATGTCCGCGTCGTGGAGGTTTAGATCGGAGCAGGCCTCATCAATCAGATCGATGGCCTTATCGGGCAGAAATCGGTCGGTGATATATCGCTCGGAGAGCATCACGGCCTGACGGAGCACCCCCTCCGGAATGGCCACGCCGTGGTAGGACTCATAGTAGTGGGCGATGCCCTTGAGGATCTTCAGTGTATCCTCGATGTTGGGCTCGTTGACAGTGACAGGCTGGAAACGCCGCTCCAATGCGGTATCCTTCTCAATATGCTTGCGGTATTCATTGAAAGTGGTGGCGCCGATCACCTGGATCTCTCCCCGGCTCAGAGCCGGCTTGAGGATGTTGGCGGCGTTCATGCTGCCCTCGGCGTCGCCGGCGCCCACGATGTTGTGGACCTCGTCGATGACCAGGATCACATTGCCGGCCTTGCGGATCTCCTCGATCAGCCCCTTCATGCGGCTCTCAAACTGGCCGCGGAACTGGGTCCCGGCCACCAGAGCTGTCAGATCCAGCAGATAGACCTCCTTCTGCCGCAGCTTAAAGGGCACGTCTCCATCCGCAATCCGCTGGGCAAGGCCCTCGGCGATAGCCGTCTTGCCCACACCGGGCTCACCAATCAGACAGGGGTTGTTCTTCTGGCGGCGATTCAGAATCTGGATCACCCGCTCGATCTCCTGCTCCCGGCCGATGAGCGCATCCAGCTTGTGCTGGCGCGCCCGCTGGCTCAGATTGATGCAGTAGCTGTCCAGGAATTTATGCTTTTTTTCCGTCTTCTTTTCCTTTTTTCCGGTATCCCGGCCTCCGGCCGTGCCGTTCTCCTGCCCCTGGGCGGAAGATCCGCTGTTGAACAGGCGGTTCAAAAACGGGAACGTGGCCGTTTTGCCGGCCTCCTCATCGTCGTCCGACTCATCGGCATCCGGAATATCCTCCATTTCCTCAGCGCCGCCAAAGGCCTGCATCATCTCGGAGTTGAGGTTCTCCAGATCCTCCGGCGTGATGCCCATACGCTTCATCATGTCCTCCACCTGGGGCAGGCCCAGCTCGGCGGCACACTTGAGGCACAGGCCTTCATTGACCATTTCGTTCTTCTCGTTCATGCGGGAGATGAACACGACCGCTACATTCTTCTTGCACTTGGAACAAATCGTAGGTTGCATGGGTTTTCCTCCAAATCTCACGGGATTCTTACAGAGAAGTGATCAGACTGATCGGACTGTAGTTGACAAAAAACTTCAGGAACATGGATTCCTCCAAAAGCTGCGGCGTGATGATCAGCTGCAGCTTCTGCAGCACCCAGACTGCCAGGTACAGCAGCAAAAGTGCCTCAGTAAAGCCCAGCGCTGCGCCGCCCAGGCCGTTGAGGGTCCGCAGACCCGGCAGCTTGGATGCCAGATCCAGGGGCTTGAGCAGCAGCTTCAGCACCAAATACAGCACCAGGAAGGCCAGGATATAGATCACCGTATAGGCAATGGAGTGGATCACGCTGCCCACTACCTCCTCCAGCAAGGTCCTGCCCGTCTGGATCGCCTGATCGGTGACGGTCTTTACCAGTTCCGTCAGACTCCTGCCGGTAAAGCCGAACAGTGCCAGCATATCACCGGCGGAGGCCGTGGAAACCGATTGGTTCTCGATCTTTCGTGTCAGCCGCTGCTCCAGGATCGGCTGCAGCCACTGGGCCACGGGGTCGGCAAACCGCCGGGCCACCCAGGCGGCGCAGAAGAAGGCCACCACCACAATGACCACACCGGCCAGGGACTGCAGCAGTCCGCGTCTTGCACCCAGGACGATGCCGGCCAACAGCACCGCCGCGATCACAACGTCTGCGATAACGGCCATAAAAACGCCTCCTCTCAGGGCAAATACAGCTTGGCGGCGGATACGCCGGCCAGGACGGCGGAGCCGTCCCCTCGCATCATGACCTCCTTGACAGCGCTGACGTCATTCAGCGTGGCGCACTCGGTCAGCATCTTGTCATAGATGGTCATATGATCACTGTAGAGCGCCGCCACGTAGCGGCCGGTCACGGACAGATCCAGCACGTCGCTGTTGACCTCCATGGCCGCGATCTCCGTGCCGGTGTCATCCACCGTCACCAGGCGGCACTGACTGCCGGATTTGTAGTGGCCCAGCAGCAGGGCGGCAAACCCGTCTCCCCCCAGGTCACAGCGGCGGAGGCTGTCCCCTCCGAAACTGTAGGTGGCCTGGTAGGTCCCGCCGGGGGAGAGCAGATACAGCGCGTCCTCCGCCACAGCGCAGAAGCTGTGGCCCACGGTGCCCAGATCGTACACGGCACCGCCGGACACATCATAGGTCGCAACGCTCTCCGTGCTGGTCAGCCGATAGGTCACCAGGCGGCTGGTGAACACGCCCTCCGCCTCCCCCATGGTCACCGCCATCACATAGCGGCCTTCATGGGAGACCGCCGCCGTCATCACGAAGCGGTCTGCAGAGTTGAAGGTAAACACCAGTTCACCCTCCGGATCGTAGACGTCCACCGCGGCCTTGTAGCCGCTGGTGTTGTACGTCACCGCCAGGTAGCCCTTTTCATTCAGCTCGGCGGAGACGATCTCGCCGCCGCTGGTCATTTGGCGCACCAGCCCCCTGCTGTTCATCACGTACAGGTCGGTCCCGCCGATATCGTAGACCACCGCCAGGCTGTCGCAGCGTGCGATGGCACAGCTCTGGAACCGGATGCTCTCCTCATAGCGGACGGCGCCGTCCTCCCCCACCAGACGGATCTGATTGGGCGAGGCGATCAACAGGCCGCCGTCCAGGGCGGCAAAGCGGCTGGTACGGTCGCTGGAGTAGTCGTACAGCTCGGCGCAGCCGTTTTCGTCCTTCTGTGCCCGGGCATAGATGACCCGGCGGCGCAGGCCGTCGAAGCTGTTGGCGTCCCACAGCACCGCGATCAGCACGGCGATCAGGACCACTGCTGTCAATATTACAAACAGCAATGTCTTTTTCTTTTTCGGTTTTTTCAGGATGCGCTTGGGCGCCTCCTCCTGGGTGTTGCCCAGGTTGAATTCCATCTTATCCATTCAGTCGCTCATCCTCATACCAGACGTGTGTCAGATACAGCCCGCCCGGCGGCGCCGTGGGCCCGGCCAGGGTCCGGTTGCCGGAGTCAAGGATGGCCGGGATATCCTCCGGCAGCATCTTTCCCTCCGCCGCATACAGCACCGTGCCGGTGATGGCACGTACCATATTATACAGAAAACCATTGGCGCAGACCTTCAGCTCCAGCAGGTCGCCGTTGCGGGTGACATGGCAGTAGTAAATGGTCCGCACGGTACTCTTGACGTTGGTGCCCACGCTGCGGACCGCCGCGAAATCATGGGTCCCCTCGAACATCCGGGCCGCCCGGTCCATCAGCTCTTCATCCAGTTTCTTGGGGTAGAAATAGGCCCGGTTCACATAGAAGGGGTTTTTGATCCGGGAGTTATAGATGCGATAGGTATACTCTTTGCGCAGGCAGGAGCCGATGGCGTTAAAGTCCTCCGCCACCTCATAGGCCGCCTTCACCACAATATCCTCCGGGATATGGGTGTTTACGGCAAAGGGCAGCCGGTCCACTGGGATCCGGGAGTCGGTGTGGAAATTGGCCACATAGTGCTCGGCGTGGACACCGGCATCGGTGCGGCCGCAGCCCACCACCTTGATCTTCTCTCCGCAGACCATGCTGAGACCACGCTCCAGCGTCTCCGCCACGGTGGTCTCCGTCTTCTGGACCTGCCAGCCGTGGTAGGCCGTGCCGTTATACATTAAAATCAAAGCAATATTCCGCAACAGCCCACCTCCTAAATAGAATTCACAGTCCGAACCGCCGCAGCACGATGACGGCCGCCAGCAGCAGGATAAACAGCGCAAAGGCCACACAGTCCATGGCCCGATAGCGCAGCACGTACAGAGCCGTCCGCCCCTCTCCGCCGTGATAGCAGCGGCTCTCCATGGCGGTGGCCAGCTCGTCGGCCCGGCGGAAGGCGCTGATAAAAAGCGGCACCAGAATGGGCACCAGTGCCCTGGCCCGGCGAATGATGTTGCCGCTTTCAAAGTCGGCACCGCGAGCTTTCTGGGCAGACATGATCTTGTCCGTCTCCTCGATCAGCGTGGGGATGAATCGCAGGGCCAGAGACATCATCAGCGTCAGCTCATGGACGGGAAAGTGCAGCTTCTTCAGCGGAGACAGCAGGCTGTCCAGCGCATCCGTCAGCGAGATGGGGCTGGTGGTGTAAGTCAGCAGGAACGTGCCCATGATCAGCAGCACGATCCGAAGCATCATAAACACGGCGGCGTAGATGCCGGCCACGGAGATATGC
>CACZNU010000012.1 GCA_902782615.1 Oscillospiraceae bacterium
AACGCAGCCGCCGGTGTCATCGTTGATTATAAGGGCATCACCGTGGCAGAGGATACCGCTCTGCGCGCTGAGTGCCGCAAAAACGATGTGGAGTATTCCGTCATCAAGAACACCCTGCTGCGCTTTGCATTCAACAACTGCGGTCTGAACGAACTGGACGATCAGCTCAACGGTACCACTTCTCTGGCTATCTGCGCTGACGATCCCGTGGCTCCCGCCCGCGTGATTGCTGACTATGCAAAGAAGCTAAACGGCAAGTTCGAGATCAAGGGCGGCTTCATGGACGGCAAGGTCGTCTCTCTGGAGACCATCCAGTCCCTGGCTGCCATCCCCGCACTGCCTGTCCTGCAGGCTCAGTTCCTGGGTACCATGCTGGCGCCCATCTCCGCTCTGGCCTGCGTCCTGAAGCAGATCGCCGAGAAGAACGGCGCTCCTGCCGAGGAAGCCGCTGCTGAGTAAGCTCAGCGAAAACTGACGGGGACGCAGATCGTCCCGCAAACACAAAACAATCTTACAAATTAGGAGGCTATTACAATGTCTGAGAAGATTACTGCTATGATCGAAGAGATCAAGGGCCTGACCGTTCTGGAGCTCAGCGAGCTGGTCCACGCTCTGGAGGAAGTGTTCGGCGTGTCCGCCGCTGCCATGGCCGCTCCCGCTGCCGGCGCCGCTCCTCCCGCTGCCGAGGAGAAGACCGAGTTTGACGTCGTTCTGACTGGCTTCGATGCCGCTCAGAAGATCAAGGTCATCAAGGTCGTCCGCGAGGTCATGGGCCTGGGCCTGGCCGAGGCCAAGGCTGCTGTCGAGGGTGCTCCCACCACTCTGAAGGAGGCTCTGTCCAAGGAGGACGCCGAGGAGCTGAAGAAGAAGGTCGAGGAAGTCGGCGGCAAGGTCGAGCTCAAGTAAGTTCCATCTTAACAAGAAACGAAAAAGCAGATGTGGCGCAAGTCACATCTGCTTTTTTCCAGGCGTTAGAAAACCCTGTTCTGCGATACATCTCGCAGAACAGGGTTTTGTCATAGTGTCATTCAGCAGTTGGGGATCACGGCGAACAGCACCAGCGGCTCTGTGCCGTTGTTGACAATGCTGTGGCTGTGTCCGGCCAGGCAGTAGTGAACCATGCCCGGGGCCAGGGGGATCTTCTGCCCGTCATCGATACACATACCGGTGCCGGAGAGGAAGTACATCACCTCATAGCTGCCTTCGTGGATGTGAGGGCCGATGGAAGATCCTACCGGCAGGGTGCAGTGCATGAACTTGCCGCGCTCGTCGGTGAAGAGACGGGCATGGGCCTCACCGGTACCGCCCTTAAAATGGGGCAGTACCTGGAGGGGGATGTCATGATAATCAAGGGTCATGGGAATACCTCCTGTTTGGATAGGGTTTTACTTCATCAGCCAGCCTGTTGTGCTGCCGACTCTTGCTCACCGTTGTGTCAGCCGGTGCCCGGTCACCTGTGTGCCCGGCCGCCGGGACACTTCTGCTCACCGTCGGCCCAGCCGGCTCTTGCTCCCGTCAGTCGCAACAGCCGGGGTCCTTCCTCGAATTCGACTCACTTTTCCCGCCACAGGCGGCGTTTCGCCGAATTCCTCGAAACCGCCTCGCTTCACCCGCCACACTCCAAGGGTGCTTGCTCCGGCAGCCGCTCGTAACTTGCGGGCCGTCGCTGGCGCTGGCGGCGCTTCGGCGATTTCCCTCAGTTCAGGAAGTCCTTCAGCTTTTTACTGCGGCTGGGATGGCGGAGCTTTCGCAGAGCCTTTGCCTCAATCTGGCGGATGCGCTCCCGGGTCACGTTGAACTCCTTACCCACCTCCTCCAGAGTGCGGGTGCGGCCGTCCTCAATGCCGAAGCGCAGCTTCAGCACCTTCTCCTCCCGGGGAGTCAGGGTGGACAGCACGTCCACCAGCTGCTCCTTCAGCAGGGTGAAGCTGGCGGCCTCACTGGGCTCGCTGGCACCTTCGTCGGGGATGAAGTCGCCCAGATGGGAGTCCTCCTCCTCACCGATGGGGGTTTCCAGGGAGACCGGCTCCTGGGCAATCTTCAGGATCTCCCGAACCTTGTCCACTGGCATGCCCATCTCCTCGGAGATCTCCTCGGGCGTGGGATCGTGGCCCAGTTCCTGCAGCAGTTGACGGCTGACCCGGATGACCTTGTTGATGGTTTCCACCATGTGGACGGGGATGCGGATGGTGCGGGCCTGGTCGGCAATGGCGCGGGTGATGGCCTGGCGGATCCACCAGGTGGCGTAGGTGGAAAACTTATAACCCTTGGTGTAGTCGAACTTCTCCACGGCCTTGATGAGGCCCAGGTTGCCTTCCTGGATCAGATCCAGGAACAGCATGCCGCGGCCCACATACCGCTTGGCAATGGACACCACCAGGCGCAGGTTGGCCTCTGCCAGCTTCTGCTTGGCAGACTCACCGGCTTTCATATCGGCCTCCAGCTGGGAAAGCTCCAGCGCAGGAATGGTTTCCCCGTTTTCTTTAGCGGTGGCCAGACGATCCTTGGCCTGGTTGCCGGCGACCATGGCGGTGGCCAACTCCACCTCCTCATCGGCGTTCAGCAGGGGTACCTTGCCGATCTCCTTCAAGTACATACGCACCGGGTCATCGATGTTGAAGCTATCCACCAAAGTGTTGGGGTCGACCAGCTCCTCCTCCTCAATCTCG
Organism: Oscillospiraceae bacterium; assembly: GCA_902782615.1. Classification (GTDB taxonomy): domain Bacteria; phylum Bacillota; class Clostridia; order Oscillospirales; family Oscillospiraceae; genus Vescimonas. Next base: position 2,670 of record CACZNU010000012.1, read on the forward strand.
GCGATCTCCTCCATGGGGGGCTCCACATCCTCCGGCAGGTCGCCCGGGAAGTCGTCGCCGCTCAGCTCGATCTCCAGAGCCTCCAGGGAGTCATAGACTTGCTCCATCTGCTGGTTGTTCAGATCCAGCTCGTCCATCATGTCGCCCAGCTCGGTAGTGTTCACCTTGCCCTTCTTCTTGGCGCGAATGAACAGCTCCTTCAGCTTCTCATTTCCCTGCAACAGGGAAGCGGCAGGCAGCGCGGCAATGGTCTTGTCGTCCAGCTTGGTACTCTTACTCTTCTTGGCAGGGGCCTCCGCCGGTTTTTCGTTCTCTGCCAGGAGCTGATTGGCCATCTCCTCCAGCTGCTGTTCGGTCAGTTTTTCACTCATGTCGCTTTCCTCCGTATCCCTTTTTTCCTTTGAATTTATTGCGTGCAGCGGCCAACGGGTCCATTCCGGCGCCGCCGTCGCGTTTTTCCTTTTCCTGCCGGATCACCGCTATGTAGTCCTGCAGCGCCCGGGTGGCGTTGGCGGCGGACTCCGGCTTCTGCATAATGGTGGTCAGGTGGCTCATTTCCTCGCCGCTGAGCACTGCGGAGAGCTGGGCCAGACCCAGAGCATGACCCGACTGGCGTCCCTGCCACAGCTGACTGAAAATACGGCCCAGCAGGGGGGAGGAGAAGTCCTCCACCGCTACCGGCATCTTCGGAGGAAACAGGCTCTCATCCTGCATCAGCAGCCGGATCAAGCCCTCCTCCGCCAATGCGCTGCGGAGGTTGTCGTAGCGGATGCCCCGCTCCTGGGGCTGCAGGACAGAGCTGGGATTCAGCTCCCGGCGCTCCCGCTTTTTTCGGTCAATGGCCATCTTCTTTTTGAAGGCCCGTTTGACCTCCAGGCGCATGGCGTCGGGCGCCAGACCGGCAGCCTCGGCGGCCCGGACGGTGTAGACCTCCCGCTCCACGGCGTTTTCCAGGGCGGCAAGTTCCTGACTGACCTCTCCGGCGTAGGCGATGCGCTGACGGTCATCCTTCAGGTCGTACTTGCCGGCGATCTGGGCCATGCGGAATTCCATGCCGTCCTCGCTGCCACTCAAGAGTCGTTCAAAGGCGTCAGGCCCATAGCTTTTGATAAAGTCATCGGCGTCCTGCTTGGTGGGCTTGCCGTCTACCATGCGGTTGGGGAGACGCAGTACCTTGACGGAGAACTCCGAGTTGTTCAGAAGCTCTAACGCCCGCTGGGTGGCCAGCTGACCGGCGTTGTCGTTGTCGTAGCACAGCACCAGCTCCTTGGTGTAGCGGCTGAGAAGGCGGGTCTGCTCCTGGGTGAGAGCCGTGCCCATGGAGGCCACAGCGTTGTCAAACCCCGCCTGATGCAGCGTCACCACGTCCAGGTTGCCCTCGCAGAGGATGATGTTGGGCCGTTTGGTCTTCTTGGCCAGATTCAGCCCGTAGAGCACCCGACGCTTGCTGTAGGCAATGGTCTCCGGTGTGTTCATATACTTGGGCTCGGACTTGTCCAGCACGCGGCTGCCAAAGCCCACTACGTCGCCGCGTACGTCGATTACCGGCAGCATCAGGCGGTTGCGGAATTTGTCATAGATGTGCCCGTTCTTGCTCTGCACCGCCAGGCCGGCGCTAATCAGCTCGGCTTTGGTGTAACCCTTCTGGGTCATGGCGGTGAGCAGGGCGTCCCAGCTGTCCGGGGCGGCGCCCATGCCAAAACGGACGGCGATAGGGCGGCGGATCTGGCGCTTGTCCAGATAGGCCTGGACGGCGGCACCCTCCGGCTTTTGCAGGAACTCATAGTAGAAGCGGGCAGCCTCACGGTTCAGTTCCAGAATCCGGCGGCGCAGCTTGTCGGTGCCGTCCCGCTGATCCTCCGGCACGGGAATGTTGGCCCGTTTGGCAAGAAATCGCACGGCGTCGGGATAGGAGAGGTTCTCCATGTCCATAATGAAGTTGATGACGCCGCCGCCCTTCTTGCAGCCGAAGCAGTGATAGAACTGCTTGTCCGGCAGCACATGGAAGGAGGGGGTCTTCTCGTTGTGAAAGGGACAGCAGCCCCAATAGCTGCCACCTTTGGCCTGCAGTGTCACGTAGTTGCCCACTACATCCACGATGTCGTTGCGGGCGATCAGCTCGTCCAGAAAGCTCTGGGGAAATGCCATAGACCATCCTCCTTCCCAATCATTTTGCGGCGAAACCGCCGGAGAAGCTGACCGGATTTGACCAACTCTCCAAAACACCTATTACTTTATACCAGAATTATTTTCAAAATCCTTTTTTTCATACAAAAAAAATAAAAAAAGAAAAAACACGCAGTCCGGAGACGGGCTGCGTGTTTGGAAAGCCAATTCAGCGACTATTTCCGTTCCAGCAGGCGCTCACCGGCGCGATAGATATCGCCGGCGCCCACCGTCAGGATCAGATCACCGGGGCGGGCGATCTGAGCCAGAGAGTCAGTCACCTTATCCAGGCTGGAACAATAGACGGCGCCGGGGATCTCCTGTGCCAGATCCCGGGAGGAGATACCCAGGTCGTTGGTCTCCCGGGCGGCATAGATCTCCGCCAGGATCGCCACATCGGGCAGCTTCAGTTCTTTCACAAAGCGATGAAACAGCGCCTTGGTGCGGGAATAGGTGTGGGGCTGGAAGGCGCAGATGATGCGCTCATAGGGACGCTGCTTGGCCATGGTCAGCAGGGCGTGGAGCTCGTCGGGATGGTGGGCGTAGTCATCGTACACATCGGCCCCGTGATAAGTACCCTTGTACTCAAAACGGCGACCGGCGCCCTGGAAGTCGTTGAGCCCGGCTTCCACCGCTTTGCCGCCGATGCCCAGCAGCCAGGCGGAGCAGGCAGCGGCCAGAGCGTTGGAGATGTTGTGTGTCCCGCCCACCTTCAACTCCACGTGGGCATATCTTTCGCCCCGGATCATGATATCGAAGGCGGGCAGGCCGTCAAACCAGGCCACGTTGTCGGCATAGCAGTCCACGCCGTGGTCAAAGGTGCTGAACCACAGCAGGGAACCCTCGTAGCCTGCCAGTGTCTCCCGGGCGCCGCTGTCATCCCAGTTGGCCACCACATGGCCGTCCTGAGGTACCAGCTCAGCAAAGGAGCGGAAGGAGTGCTCGATATCCTGCAGATCCTTGAAGAAATCCAGGTGGTCGGCAGCCACGTTCAGGATTACCGCCACAGTGGGGAAGAAGTTCAGGAAGGAGTTGCAGTATTCGCAGCTCTCCAGAATGATGGTGTCGCCCTGCCCAACCCGGTAGCCGGCGTGATGGAGCAGCGGCAGTGTGCCGCCGATCATCACCGTGGGGTCAGCCTGTGCGGCCATGAAAATGTGGGTGGCCATGGAGGTGGTGGTGGTTTTGCCGTGGGTACCGGAGATGCACAGCGCATTCTCATACTCCCGCATGATAGCGCCCCAGGCCTGTGCCCGCTCGTAGACGGGGATGCCCCGGGCGATGGCGCCGGCAATCTCCGGATTTTCATCCTTGATGGCGGCGGTGCGGATCACCAGGTCGCAGTCCTTCAGGTTTTCGGCGCTGTGGCCGATAGCTATGTCGATGCCCAGGCTGCGCAGATGCGCTACGGTGGGGCTGTCATTCATATCGGAACCCTGGACAGCCAGGCCCATGCCGTTGAGGACCTCGGCCAGGGGGCACATGGAAACGCCGCCGATGCCGGCCAGGTGGACGCGGACTCCGGGGCGCATATAACAGGTAATATCCACGGTGGGATGGCACATATCAATCTCCTCCAAAACAGCTGAAAGCAGCGCGACACACCGCGTTGCTTTTTTTCGTACCCCATATTATAATACGGAGGAGAGAGAAGTGCAACGGAAAAATGACCGGAATGATCGACCGAAATCTGCGGAAGGGAGGAACGCTATGCTGCCGTGCGAGGTGCTTGATATTCTGCGCCGTCTGAACGAAAGCGGATTTGCTGCTTACGCGGTGGGCGGCTGTGTGCGGGACCAACTGCTGGGCCGCACGCCGGAAGACTGGGATCTGACCACGTCGGCCCGGCCGGAGCAGGTGATGGAGCTGTTCGCGCCCCACTGCATCCCCACCGGACTGCAGCACGGCACGGTGACGGTGCGCCGGAACCACCGATCCTTCGAGGTGACGACCTTCCGCACCGACGGGGCCTATTCCGACCACCGCCACCCGGATGGGGTTCGTTTTTCCGACCGGCTGGAGGAGGACCTGAAGCGGCGGGACTTTACTATCGGCGCCATGGCGATAGACGTTGGCGGACGGATCGTGGACCTGTTCGGCGGGCAGGAGGACCTGAAAAACGGCGTGATCCGCTGCGTGGGGGAAGCCGACCGGCGGTTTGACGAGGATGCTCTGCGCATCATGCGGGCTCTGCGGTTTGCGTCAGTGCTGGGCTTTACCATTGCGCCGGACACGGCGGAAGCCATCCGGCGGGAGCGGGAAAAGCTTCGCTGCATTGCCGTGGAACGGATCTGCGTGGAGATGACCAAACTCCTGTGCGGTAAAGATGTGGCCCGGGTGCTGCTGGAATTCCCGGAGGTCATCGGCGTATTCCTGCCGGAGATGCTGCCGGCGGTGGGTTTCGATCAGAGAAACCAGCACCACTGTTACGATGTGTGGGAGCATACAGCCCGTGCGGTGGAGGCTGTTCCTGCGGAGCCGGTGCTGCGCTGGACCATGCTGTTTCACGATCTTGGCAAGCCACATTGCTTTACAGTGGATGGGAACGGCGTAGGCCATTTTTACGGCCACGGGAAGATCAGCCGTACCCTGGCGCTGGAGTCCATGTCCCGCCTGAAGTTCGACAACGACAGCCGGGACCGAATCGGACTGCTGGTGGACTGGCACGACCGGGTAATCCCCTGCACCCGCAAAGGTCTGCGCCGGACGCTGAACAAGCTGGGCTCTGACGGTGTGGCGCAGCTGATCGCCGTGAAGCGGGCGGACAACCTGGCCCAGGCGCCTGCCTACCGGGAGCGGCAGCGGGAGCTGGACCGGGCGGAAGAGATCATCGCGGAACTACTGTCGGAGGATGCCTGCTTCTCCCTGAAGCAGCTGGCGGTCAACGGTCGGGATATGATGGATCTGGGCCTGTCCGGACCGGCTATTGGGCAAATGCTGCAGAGACTGCTGGACCAGGTGCTGGAGGAGAAATTGCCCAACGACCGGGAGACTCTGCTTGAATGGGCGGAGGAACAAAACGACTAATCAAAAAACGCTGTAAGGGGAATCCCTTACAGCGTTTTTCTATGTATGGCAGTTTCATTCCGCCTTTTTCGGGGCCAGTCGGTCTCCATCAGCACCAAACTGAGGAGCATCAGCGCCGCGCCCAGATATCCCCGGGGCAGCAGGACCTCGCCGGCCAGCAGGTAGGCCACGGCGGCGGAGAACACCGGCTCCAGGGTGAAGATCAAGCCCACGTGGCTGGCGGAAGTATATTGCTGCTGAACGCTCTGGATCACAAAGGCGATGCCGGAACAGAAGATGCCCAGAAACAGTGCCGATCCCCAGACGGCGGGCGTGTGTGGCAGCGTGGGTGTCTCAATAGCAAAGGAGATGGCCAGGGTAATGATCCCCACCACGCCCAGTTGACAGACTCCCAGAGTCAGAGGATCCAGACCCGGCTGGCGTACCGCTTCCTCCGTCAGCAGCAGATCCACGCTATAGCACAGGGCCACGCCCAGGCTCAGTATGTCACCGCTGCGGGGGCGAAACTGCTCGTTCAGCGTCATGAGAGCCAGACCGACAGTGCACAGCAACAGGGCAAAGAGCAGCTTGCGCTTGGGCCTTGTCCGGTGGATGAAGAAGTCCAGGATCGGTGTAAACACCACTGGCAGCGCACAGATGAAGCCGGCGTTGGACAGGGAGGTGCGGGTGATGGCGTAGCCATAGAAAATATAGCACCCGGCCAGAGCCAGTCCGACATAGAGACTGTATTTCAGCGTGATGCGATTGACCCTTCGGACGTTTTTGAAGAAGATCATGCTCAGCAGCAGGAAGGCCGACAGAAAGCGGAAGGCGTTGAGACACATGGGCGGCATCTCCTGCAGGCATAGGTCGGAGAGATAGTAGGAGCCGCCCCAGAAGGCGGTGACCATCACCAGCAGCAGATCCGCTTTTCGTTGTTTCGGCATGGTGCTCACCGCCCTTTCTGTCAAATAATAATATATTATAGTACCAAAATGCGAAAAAAGAAACTGCCTATTTCCACAGTTTTACATAGCCGGTGTCATGGAGCCGCTTGAACAGCAGCAGCAGGATCGGCAGCAGCACCATGCCTCCCACGCCCAGGGTACGAAAACCCACATACATGGCCATCAGCGCCGCCAGAGGGGGAAGTCCCGCCTGAGCCGCTACGATTCGGGGCTCGGTCAGACTGCGCACCAGGGTAATGACGGCGTAGAGAGCCGTCAGCGCAATGGCACGGGGCACGTTGCCCACCAGGAACAGCACGGCGGCCCAGGGGAGCAGTATTGTGCCGGTGCCGAACACCGGCAGGGCGTCGATCAGCGCGGTGATGACGGCCAGCAGCAGGGCATAGGGCTGACGCAGCAGCAAAAAGCCAGTCAGCAGTTGGGCAAAGGTGATCAGCAGCAGGATACACTGGGCCCGCAGCCATTTTGCCAGCGTGGTGAGCAGATGATCCTTAACGCCGCGGACCCACTTTCGGCGCTCCGGCCGGAGCTGCCGCCGGAAAAAGTCGACAATGGTCGGGTAGGCGCTGATGGAGAAAAACAGGGCCAGCGCAGTGGTGACGCAGAACAGCACCAGCTGGGGCAGAGCGGCCATCAGACTGCCCATGAGATGCACACCGGAGGCGGACAGCGTGCCTACCAGACGAGACAGCTGCTGGGGCAGGGCGGCCAGAAACTGGTCCACATCCTGCCGCATGGAGGCGGGACAGGCGGCGCAGAATTCATCCAGCCGGCGAAGGATCGTATCCGTCAGGGACGGGAGCCCAGCCAGGTAGCGGGGCAAATGTTGCAGAAGATCACTGGCCTGCCGTACCAACTGCCCCGCCAGAGTCACCGCCAGTCCCACCAGTGCTGCCGACAGGGCCAGGGTGAAGACAGCCGCCAGAAAGCTGCGCTGCAGATGCATGCTCCGCCGTACCCGCTCTATGAGCGGCTCCGCCAGCGATGCCAGACCCAACGCCAGAAAAAAAGGCAGCAGCCACACCAGAAGATATCGGAGGAACAGCCACACCAGGGCGGCACAGGCGGCGAAGCAAGTCAGACGGATCAGAAAACGGAGTTGCTTTTCAACCACGGGATCCTCCTTTCAAAATGAGGGTTGAGTTTTTCAGCGGATTGTGTTACGATGAAAAAACAAAAAGAGGACATTTGTCCCCTATATATGGACGAGGAGAGCTTATGAAGAGGAACAAATTCTACATCGTTTCGGCAGAGGCCCTGCCGGAGGTTTTTATCAAGGTGGCGGAGGCCAAGCGGATCCTCCAGGTGGGTGAGGCCAGAACTGTAGGCGAGGCGGCGGCAACCGTGGGTATCAGCCGCAGTGCGTTCTACAAGTACAAGGATGCGGTGCAGCCTTTTCAGGACATGAAGGCAGGCCAGATCATCACCTTTTATGCCCTGTTGAAGGACAACCCCGGTGTGCTGAGCCACTACCTGTCTATTTTTGCCGATTCCGGCGCGAATATTCTCACCATCAACCAGAGTATTCCCACCAACGGCTGCGCCGGCGTGACCATTTCCGCCGAGACCAGCGAGATGACCGAGGAACTGGACGAAATGATCGCCCGGGTCTCGGCGGCGGAGGGCGTGTTGAAGTTTCACATTCTGGCCGGCTGACGACGGGGAGGGCCCTATGGATCATAGAAAGCGCGCGGCGGATATCGTACCTCAGAACGGCCTGGATCTGCGCCATTTGATTGAAACCGAGACCGATGCGGACCGCCGCCGGACGCTGGAGGGAGCGGCGGAGAATTGCCGTACTCATGGATCCCACTGGCAGTGGTACGCTCCCTGGCTGGCCTATGATCACGCCACGGGAGAGCAGATGGGTCTGCTCTATTTTGACGGGGCGCCAAAAGATGGCGTCGCCTCGCTGACGCTGGAATTCACGGAGCCGTGGCGGGGCAGCCAATCTGCCGGGGGAGCACTGAGCGCGGCCCTGGAATGGGCCTTCAAATACGGCGAGGTATACGTGGTCCGGGTCCGGGCGGTGGATCAGGAGACCCGGGGAATGGTGGCTTTGCGTAGTGCGCCGGAAAAGAATGGCTGGTATGAACTGAAAAAGCCCCGGACGCCTTGGATCCCGGCCTGGCTGGTGATGGGCCTGCTGCTGGGCGCCGTCGGCGGAAAGGCCGTGGGCCGTCCGGCTTTGGGTGCCGTGATCGGCGCCCTCATCGGCGGGGCCGTCGGTGCCGTGTTCAGCCTGCGGGAGAAGCGCCGACGCGCCGCAGTCATGCAGAAGCTCTCATAGAAAGAAATACCCGCATATCGAAATGATATGCGGGTATTTCTGTGTTTTGATGCAAAAAGCCCTGCCGGATTGCAGCAGGGCTTTGCTTGTTAACCGATATGCTTTTCCGGTTCCTGGAGATCCCGGAGGATCTGCTTGCGGTAACGGTCCTCCTCGCTGAATACACAGCCGCAGTACTTCTGCATGTAGAAGCCCAGTTCCCGGGCCTTGGCCTGGCCCTCCCGGAAGCCGGGGCGGAAATCACGGTAGAGGAAGGTGACGCCGTAGCGCTCGCCCATTCTGCGGGCGGTCTCCGCAATCAGTTCGTGGTTCTGGTAAGGACTCACCAGCAGAGAGGTGGTGAAGGAGTTGAAGCCGTGCCGGGCGGCATAGAGGGCAGTCTGCTCCAGACGCATCTCGTAGCACTTGCCGCAGCGGTGGTCGATGTCGTCACAGACGGCCCGACAGAAATCCCGCAGGCCGTAGTTCTCCTGGACGATCAGCTCCATGCCAATGGAGGGGGCGTAGGCCATCAACGTGTCCCGACGGGCTTTGTACTCCTGGTAGGGGTGGATGTTGGGGTTAAACCAGTAGGCCACCGGCTCGATGCCTTGGGAGCGCAGCAGCTCGATACAGGACACGGAGCAGGGGGCACAGCAGGTGTGCATCAGCGTTTTTTCCATAGCGGTTTTCTATCCTCTTTCGGTTTTTTGACAAGCAGCTTCCACAGTCCCTTGCCCCGGTTCTTGGCCTGGTAAGCCAGAGGCGCCAGAAAGCGGTTGCGGACCTGCTGGAAGGGCTGCTGAGCAAAGGCGTTGAAGAAGGCCGTGCGCTCGGCAGGGGCGGGGATGGGAGTGGACAAGGCCGGATTGGCGACCATAGCCTCCGCCAGCGTCCGCAATTCTTTCTTTAAGGGCAGAACGTCCACCGTCTGGGCGCCCTTGGCGGTGTTGACCAGCAGGAGGGAGATGCCCTGCTTCTGCTCGTGGGGATAGAAATCCTTGGGCAGGCCGCGAAATTGGCCCAGTGTCAGATCACCGGGACGGTCGGTTGTGGCATAGGGGCAGGTGTGGCAGGCGGTGCGGAGAAACAGGCCTCGACGATGGCCCCGGCCCAGCTCGCTCTTGTCATAGGGGGCGTCAAAATGGGAACCGTCCTCAAAGCGTACGCGGAAGCGGCGGTCCCTGACGCCGGAGAGCTTGCTGTAAAAGGAGACGGCCACCGGGCGCTTGCGCTTGACGTAGGCCATAGAGCGCACCAGATGTGCCCACACACCGGGGGAGGATACGCCCCGGCAGAGGACGTCCACTGTCAACAGATTTTCCGGGTATTCGCCCAGATAGCGGTAAAGCCCATCCACTTGACAGGGTGTGCCGCTGAACAGGACCCGGCGACCCCGCTCCAGGTAACGGCGTACCCGGTCATAGCTGTTGCCGATCTCACTCTGGATGGGTTTGGAGCCCAACAGGGAGGAGAGCTCGGACGGAGAGGTGACGGCAACGTGCCGCACATGGAGTTCCTCATCCACTGCGGCCCCGAACACCACGCCGCCGCTCTCCAGCACGTAGTCAGCCAGCAGGGCAAAGACGCCGCCGGCGGTGGAAACCATGCGGGTCTCCCGATCCGGATTCCAGGCGGCGAACACAGCAGGCGCGCTACGCTTTTCCCGCTGCTTGAGCACGGGGCAGATATGGGTGCAGTGGCCGCACTGGACGCAGGCGTCCGTCACTGTGGGGTAGCAGAAGCCCTCCCGGTCCGGCAGCATATGGATGGCGTTTTTGGGACAGCCGTTGGCACAGGCGCCGCAACCGGTGCAGCGGTCTCTGGGAGCCAACTGGGGCAGTTCAAAGTCCGGCATGGCAATTCACCTCCCGTGGAATCTGAATGAACTTAATTATTTTATCACGGTTTTAGCAAAAACACAAGCCGACACCAAGCGGTGTCGGCTTGTGTTTCGGAATTCGGTCTCTGTGAGGACAAGGGGAAATTCTATGTTACGGTGAAGGACTGTCCGTTTTTCGGGACAGAAAACTTGGTATGATGAGTACGATCCAAGGGTTGATTGCAAAAGTGAACATCACATTTTTGAGGTAAAAATGGGGTTTAGACCTGACGTTCACTTCTGCAAT
>CACZNU010000013.1 GCA_902782615.1 Oscillospiraceae bacterium
ACCACCATCGACAACGCCGCCAAGGAGCCCCACATCGTGGATCTGGCCAACTTCCTCAACTCCATGGGCGCCGACATCAAGGGCGCCGGCACCGACACCATCAAGATCCGGGGCGTGGAGAAGCTCACCGGCGGCACCTACGGCATCATCCCCGACCAGATCGAGGCCGGCACCTATATGGCGGCCGTGGCCGCTACCGGCGGTCAAGTGCTCATCAAGAACGTCATCCCCAAGCACATGGAGTGCATCTCCTCCAAGCTGCAGGAGATGGGCGTGGAGATCGCCGAGGAGGACGACACCCTCTTGGTCCGCCGCAGCCAGCCCCTCCGCCGCACCAACGTCAAGACCCTGCCCTACCCCGGCTTCCCCACCGATATGCAGCCCCAGATCACCGTGGCTCTGGCTCTGGCCGAGGGCACCAGCATCGTCACCGAGGGCGTGTGGGACAACCGCTTCAAGTACGTGGGCGAGCTCAAGCGTCTGGGCGCCCGGATCCAGGTGGACGGCAAGGTGGCCGTCGTGGAGGGCGTGGACCATCTGGCCGGCGCACCCATCCAGGCCTGTGACCTGCGGGCCGGCGCCGCTCTCGTCATCGCCGGTCTGGCCGCCAGCGGCGAGACCCGCCTGGGCAACATCCAGTATATCGAGCGGGGCTACGAGGACATGGTGGGCAAGCTCCGTGCCGTGGGCGCCGACATCCAGATCGTGGACGTACCCGAGGAGGAGAAGGTCGAATCCAAGATCGGCTGAAAGTAAACACACATCCCAAACAGCGTTCGCTTGGTCGCCCCGGGCGAACGCTGTCTTTCCGTGACTTGGTCATGGAAAGACAGCTGCGGCGCCATTGATTGCATATTCCGGGAGGGGAGTCCCCTCCCGGCCCCATCCCATGCGGGGCGGGAGAAATACGACGAGGTACATACACTTTGATCACCCTACATACCATCGCCAGCGGGTCGGAGGGCAACTGCCTGCTCCTGTCCGCCGGCGGCACCCATATCCTGGTGGACGCCGGCATCTCCTGCCGGCGCATCAACGCCGCGCTGGGCGCGCTGGACCTGTCCCTCCGGGACGTGGACGCCGTGTGCGTCACCCACGAGCACAGCGACCACATCAGCGGTCTGACCACTCTGATCCGGCGCTATGACATCCCCATCTGCACCGGGCCCGCCACCGCCCGCCAGCTCCAATACCGCATCGCCGGCATCGCCCCCCGGCTCCGGGTCGTGGAGGGCGCCTTTGACGTGGGCGGCGTCACAATTACCCCCTTCCCCACCAGCCACGACGTCTCCGGCGGCATGGACTACCGGTTCGATTGGGCCGGCGCATCCGTGGGCGTCCTCACCGACACCGGCTGCGTCACCGACGGGGCACGGGAGGTCCTGCGGGGCGTGGAGCTTCTGGTGCTGGAGAGCAACCACGACGTGGAGTGGCTCCGCAGCGGGCCCTATCCCTATCCCCTGAAGGCCCGGATCCTCAGCGACCGGGGCCATCTCAGCAACGACGCGGCGGCGGCCTTTGCCGCCGAGATGGCCGGCCACGGCACCCGGCAGTTCGTGCTGGCCCATCTGAGCCGGGAGAACAACACCCCCCAGCGGGCGTGGGACACCGTGCAGGCGGCGCTGGCGGACTATGACGTGACCGTCACCGTGGCGCCGAGAGGCGAGTTGAGCCAGCCTTACATCGCGGAGGGAGCTGTATGCAGAAGATAACCGTTCTGTGCGTGGGCAAGCTGAAGGAGAAGTTCTATATGGACGCGGCGGCGGAATATATAAAACGTCTGGGCCGGTGCTGCAAGTTCGAGCTCATCGAGCTGCCCGAGCAGCGGCTGAGCGAGGATCCCTCCCCCGCCCAGATCCGCCAGGCCCTCTCTATCGAGGCGGAGGCCATCCGGGAGAAGCTGCCCCGCGGCGGCGCCGTGGTGGCGCTGTGCGTGGAGGGCAAGCCCTGCTCCAGTGAGGAGCTCTCCCGCCGGCTGGCCGACTTCGCCGTGGCGGGCAGAACACAGGTGACCTTCCTCATCGGCGGCAGCTTCGGCCTGGACGAGGAACTGAAACGATCCGCCGACTGGCGGCTCAGCATGTCGCCCATGACCTTCCCCCACCACATGGCCCGGATCATGCTCCTGGAGCAGATCTACCGGGCCTATCAGATCCAGATGGGGACGCGGTATCACAAGTGAGGAGGGCGTTCCTGTGGATATGACGTTCATCGCTTACTGCGGCGTGGACTGCGCCGCCTGCCCGGACCTGGGGAGCGGGAAATGCCCCGGCTGCCGCCAGACCGTCTGGCCCGAGGACGATCCCTGTCCCCCGGTGGCCTGCTGCCGCCGGAAGAACATCTCCTGCTGCGGAGAATGCGCCGATTTCCCCTGCCCCATGATGGCGGAATTCTACGACGAGTCGGACAGCCACCGAGCCGCCCGGGCCCGGATGGAGTCGCTGCGCGTCTGAACAACGAACCCACACCACCAATAAGGAGGTAATCAACTATGGACATCACCAAATGGGCCCTTGGGCCCGACGTACCCCAGTGGCCCACCGATGAGAAGGGCGAGAAGATCCGGGCCGTGCTGCTGCAGCACACCTTCGACTCCCCCGCCGAGGCCGACATGACCATCTCCCTGCTGGCCGCCTACGGCATCCCCTGCTTCCCCTACTACCGGGGCGAGGGCGTCACCGGCAAGGTCATCAGCGGCTTCTCCGGCTACGGCGCGGCCCTGTACGTGCCTGAAACCGTACATGATGAGGCGGCGGCCATCCTGGCCGCCCGGCCTCTGGACGATACCGACAACAACAACGAGGAGGAATAAGCACATGAATTACCGTCAGGAATACGAAAAGTGGCTCCATAGCCCCGCCATCACCGAAGAAGAGCGCTCTGAGCTCCGGTCCATCGCCGACGACGAGAAGGAGATCGAGAGCCGGTTCTACGGGCCGCTGGAGTTCGGCACCGCCGGACTGCGGGGCACCATGAAGATGGGCCTCCACCAGATGAACGTGTACGTGATCCGCTGGGCCACCCAGGGCTTCGCCCAGGTGATCTGCGCCGAAGGCGAGGAGGCCAAACGCCGCGGCGTGGCCATCTGCATGGACTGCCGCAACCACTCCATGGACTTCGCCCGGGCCGCCGCCCAGGTCTGCGCCGCCAACGG
>CACZNU010000014.1 GCA_902782615.1 Oscillospiraceae bacterium
CGATTGTATCTTATTAAATTATTATACCTTATGCCGCCCTGTTTCGCAATACTTTCCGCTGCTCCTGTTTTTTTCATTTTTAAGAAAATAGTACTTGCATTTTCGTTTTTCTTCTGGTAATATATCTTGTGCTTGCGTAAGTGAGTATGTACTTTTGTCAGAGCAAGGAGGTGCAACGGATGGCAAAATGCGAGTTCTGCGATAAGGGCGTGACTTTCGGCATCAAGGTCTCCCACTCCCACAGACGTTCCAATCGTCCCTGGAAGCCCAATGTCAAGCGCGTGAAGGCAATCATCAATGGTACGCCCCGCCATGTGTATGTTTGTACCCGGTGTCTGCGTTCCGGTAAAGTTACCCGGGCGATCTAAACTTGGACAAGCAAAAACCCTGCTCGATCGAGCAGGGTTTTTTACATGTAGTAAATGAGCAGAGGTTTGAAGAATGTATCACAGAGTAGATAATCACATGATACTCTCCTCCATGACGGAGAAAAGCGCACGTCTGCTCTTCCCCCTGTTTCGGGAAGACATTGCGGAGCTAGTCAGATGGTTCGGTTTTGACGAGAGCTTCTCCATGGAAAGCGAAATGCAATACCTGGCAGAGCGGGTCCTCCCCTATGATGACGCCATCATTGTGCATTGGGATGGCATTCCCTGTGGACGCATTGGGATTTACGATTTCGACGAGGACAACCACTCCATTTTCCTGTACTATTGGGTCTCATCCCGTTATCGCCGGATTGGTATTGCAAGGAACAGCATCCGTGCAGCATTGGATTTTCTGCGTTCCATCGGTATTCAGGAAGTGCTGTTTGATGTGGACAGAGATAATCTTCCCAGCGTCAACTTGTTGGAAAGCCTCCCCGGTGTGTTTGTTAAAGATGGCGATCACGAAAAATACGTCATCTATGCTGTCAAATTGGTTTAGTCGCCATATCTGCAAAAAAGGAAGGGTAAGCGTTTTGCTCACCCTTCCTTTTTTACGTCAAAGTATTGTCAGATGCTGACTGGCCGCTTTCAGCATCAGCTTTTTCGTACCCACCTGGTCAAAGGCCACTTCTATCAGAGCGTCGCCGCCCATGGGACGGATGCTCAACACCATTCCCTTACCGAAGGCACTGTGGGACACACTGTCGCCCGCTTGAAGCTGCAGCATGGGGGCACTGGAGACGGCAGCGCGGCCGGCTCCGCCTGTCTTAAGTGCAGGCTTCCTGGGTGGGGCAGCTGTATAGGTGTCGGAATAGGAACTGTGATATACCGTGCCTCCTCCGCCGAAATCCGGGCCGTCGTCCCAGCTATCGCTCCAAGCCGGCTGCGCCTTTCGGGGCTCCGGTTTGCCCAGCCACTCCATGTTCGCCTCCGGGACCTCATTCAAAAAGCGGGACGGTGTACACGGTGTGGTGCGGCCAAACAGCATCCGCTGCCGGGCGTTGGTCATGGTCAGCTTTTCCTTGGCCCGGGTCATGGCCACGTAGCAAAGACGCCGTTCCTCCTCCAGTTCCTCGTCGTCGCCGATTGCACGATTTCCCGGGAAAAGCCCGTCCTCCATACCTACCACGTAGACATAAGGAAATTCCAGTCCTTTGGCCGAATGCATGGTCATCAGAGTCACCATATTGTCGCTGTCGCTGGTATCATCCAAGTCGGTGTAGAGAGCAATCTCGTCCAGGAATCCGGCCAGCGTGGGGTTCTCCGGTTCGCTTTCCAAAAAGTTCAGGATGCTGGAGGCAAGCTCCTGAACGTTTTCCAGCCGTCCCTGGCTCTCCACATCGTTCTTTTCGATCAGTGCCTGGGTGTACCCGCTCCGATCACATACGTAGCTGTAGAACTCTATCAATCCCATATCTGAAATACGGCTGCGCATTTCTTCTACCATATCTGTAAAGGCAATCAGCTTGCCGGCTGTATTCTTCAACTCCGGGTAATCGGAGGCGTGCCGAAACACCTCATAGAGCGGAAGTGAGTCGTGCGCCGCCAACTGTTGTGCCTTATCTACTGTAGCATTTCCGATCTTGCGAGACGGCACGTTGACGATGCGCCGCAGGCGCAGGTCATCGGTGGGGTTGTTGATCACACAGAGATAGGACAGCATGTCCTTCACCTCGGTGCGATCAAAGAATTTCACGCCGCCTACCACCTTATACGGCACACCGTTGCGCTTGAACGCATATTCCAGGGCGTTGGACTGGGCGTTCATCCGATAGAGCACGGCGTTCTCCCGCCAGTTCACACCTCGATTATAGGCCATCATGATCTGGCCCACTACATAGTTTGCTTCATCGCTCTCGTTGAAGGTAGTCTTGATGGTCACCTTATCGCCCCGGCCGTTTTCCGTCCACAGGGTCTTACCCTTGCGGCCCACGTTGTGACGGATCACAGCGTTGGCTGCATCCAAAATATTCTGAGTAGAGCGATAGTTCTGCTCCAGGCGGATGGTCCTGGCGCCGCGGTACTCCTTTTCAAAGCTTAAAATGTTCTCGATATTGGCGCCGCGGAAACGATAGATGCTCTGGTCGTCGTCACCTACCACGCAGATGTTCCGGTGGCCGCCGGCCAGCAGACTGGCCAGCAGATATTGCAGATGATTGGTATCCTGATACTCGTCAATGAGAACGTAACGGAACTTGCGCTGATAGTATTCCCGGGTGGCGGCATCGGTTTGCAGCAGGTGGACCGTATGCAAAATGATGTCGTCAAAGTCCAAGGCGTTGGCACTGCGCAGTCTATCATTGTAAAGCGAATACACTTTACCAATCCGGATTTTCCGCCAGTCTCCGTTTCTCTCCCACTTTTCGATAAACATTGCCGGGGTCTGCATTTCATCCTTGGCTGCAGAGATCACAGCCAGAATCTCCCGTATAGGAAAGGTCTTTTCATCCAGGTTCAGTTCCTTCAAGATCCCCTTGACGACCCGTTTGCTGTCATCGGTGTCATAAATGGTAAAGTCCCGTGAGAACCCCAGTTTATCGATGTCGCGCCGTAGGATCCGTACACAGGCGGAATGGAACGTGGCTGCCCAGACATCCCGGGCTTCCTCCCCCAGCATCTGTTCCAACCGCTCCTTCAGTTCGTTGGCAGCCTTGTTGGTAAAGGTGATGGCCAGCACCTCCCAGGGCCGCGCGGGCTCCACCGCACAGAGATACTGGGCCAGAGGGCGCTGTTCCGGCGTTGGGGCAGCGGCATACTGCTCCAGAAACTCCACCTCGTCCTCGGATACGGGCAGAGGGATCTCATCGGTATCGCTGCCCCGTCCATAGCGCAGCAGGTTGGCGACACGGTTGATCAATACCGTGGTCTTGCCGCTGCCGGCCCCAGCCAGCAGCAGCAGCGGTCCTTCCGTCGCCAGCACACCCTGGAGCTGCATATCATTCAAATGGCGATAATCCGCCGCAATGGCGCGGCGGCGCGCCGCAACAAAACGTCTCTCCAACTCGTTCATAGGGTTCCTCTCTGTCTCTTGATATACCCTTATTTTAATACAGTTTCTCCCTTCGGTCAACAGTCGACAGAAAAATATAGAAATTATGTTCGATTTTCTCTTGACAAAAACATTTGTTCGATTTACAATACAAATAGAACATAAGTTTCACAGGAGGTAACTGATATGACTACTCTGGGCTACATGATCGTCATTCTGGGCGCCGGCTCCATCGCCGTTAACCTGATGCATCTGATCGATCGGATCGACCAGCCTCGCCCGCGCAGACGGCACGCCATCTAAAGCTGTGTCATGGATCTGCTGGATAAACTGACCATCCTGGCAGATGCTGCCAAGTATGACGCCGCCTGCACATCCAGCGGTGTCCGGCGTGGCTTCCAGCCCGGAAAGATCGGCAACACATCATCTTCCATTGCCGGCTGCTGCCACAGTTTTTCTGCCGATGGACGGTGTATCACGCTGCTGAAGGTACTGATGACCAACAGCTGTGTCTACGATTGCAAATACTGCGTCAACCGCCGCTCTAATGAAACGCGGCGCGCTGCCTTTACGCCCCGGGAGCTGGCAGATCTGACCATAGGTTTTTACCGCCGCAACTATATTGAGGGCATCTTCCTCTCCTCCGGCGTGCTGCGCAATCCGGACTACACCACCGAGCAGATGATCCGCTGCCTGCATATCCTACGGCATGAATATGCTTTCAATGGTTATATCCACGCCAAGGCGATCCCCGGTACCTCGCCTGAGCTGATCCATCAGCTGGGTCTGCTGGCGGATCGGCTCAGCGTCAATATCGAATTGCCATCAGAGGCCGGTCTGCAAACCCTGGCGCCGGACAAGACCAAATCAGCCATTCTCAGGCCCATGGGACTGATCCGGGACCAGGCAGCGCAGAGCAAAGCGGAACTGGTCAAGTATAAACACGCTCCCAGCTTCGCCCCGGCCGGACAGAGCACGCAGCTGATCGTTGGGGCCACTGGTGACAGCGATAAACACATCCTCTATTTGACGCAATCCCTCTACCGGCGCTATCGACTCAAGCGGGTGTTTTACTCCGCTTATGTTCCTGTGGTGGAGAGTTCTCTCCTTCCCGCCCTGAATTCCAAGCCGCCTCTCCTGCGGGAACACCGACTCTACCAGGCAGACTGGTTGCTGCGCTTTTACGGCTTCCAGGCAGAGGAGCTTCTTTCGGATGAGCAGCCGGACTTCAACCCGCGGCTGGATCCCAAGTGCAACTGGGCTGTCAACCACCTGGAGCTCTTTCCCGTGGAAATCATGCAGGCAGACTATGAAATGTTGCTTCGCGTTCCCGGTATTGGTCCTCTCGGCGCCAGACGGATCGTGTCCGCCAGGCGGATCTCTCACCTGACCTACGAGGACCTGAAAAAAATGGGTATCGTGCTGAAAAGGGCACAGTTTTTCATTACCTGTAACGGAAAGATTCCGGCGGGTCTGCGATTTTCCGCAGCTACACTTATCGGGCAGCTGGAGCGTATTGAGCAGGGTCTGCTGCCTGATGCAGTACCGGAGCAGCTTTCCCTCTTTGATAATGCGGGGTAATCCTATGGTATGGAGTGAAGTTGTTTTTCAATATGATGGGACTTTTGACGGCTTCCTTTGCTGCGTCTATGAGAGCTATGTACACAAGGAATTCCCCATCGCATTTTTCGGCGATGAGGAATGTTTTTCCCTCTATGCGGTCAGAACGGTGATCACCCAGCGAGACCATGCAAAACGCATCCTGCGCAGTCTTGTCCAACGCTCCGTTCCTGCTGTTCAGGTATTGCGCCGAGCATTTCTCACCTGTATGGAGGACAAGGAGGTGCATCTCTACGCCTTTGTGCGAAAGCTCTATGCCGAGGGCGTCGCTTTCTTGAAGAACCAATCAGATCCCGTCTATTATCCTCTGGCATTAGCGATCCGTCACATGAACGGTGAGCTGGAAAAGCTGAGGGGATTTGTCCGCTTTTCGGATTACAACGGTGTTCTGGGAGCTGAAATCGAGCCCAAGAATCGTGTTCTTCCTCTGCTGCGGAGCCATTTTTGCAATAGATACGCCAACGAAGCCTTTTTCATCTTCGATCGCACTCACCGGGAGATTTTGCTTTATGCTAAGGGCCAGTCCCGCATTTTTCCGGTGGATCAGCTGCAGCTGACGCTTCCGGGTGAAGAAGAAATCCATTATCGCGCTCTGTGGAAACGCTTCTATGAGACGATCTCCATCAAAGAACGAAATAATCCCAGCGGCCAGCGCTCCTTTTTGCCCAAACGTTATCGCGGCACAATGACGGAGTTCCTCCCCCTGGATCACGAACGGGGAAATAACCGCGTCACTCCCCCAGAATTTCCCGGAGTCTTGTCAGTCCCTTCCGCTCCAGACGGGATACCTGCACCTGAGATACCCCAATGATCCGCGCTGTCTGCGCCTGGGTCAATCCCTTATAATAACGAAGCAATATGGTATATCTTTCGCGCTCCGGCAGATCGTCTATGGCCTCCCGGAGCGCGATTCTTTCTACCAGGTTTTCCTCCGGTCCTTCCATGCCGATGGTGGATTCCAGCGTTAATCCGTCGCCCGTCTCCTGCTGTAGAGATTCCGGCGGCGTTGTCGCCAGCTCGATAACGGCAATCTCCTCCACTGTCATACCGGAAGCCTCCGCTAACTCGGACAGCCGGGCCTCCCTTCCCAGACGACTTCGCAGACGCTCCCGGAGCGTCCAGAGCATCTGCCCCTTTTCCCGGTCGCTTCTGCCTACTTTGATGGCCCCGTTATCCCTTAGATAGCGCCGGATCTCCCCGGCGATCTTGGGAACTGCATATGTGGAAAACTGGGTCCCATATGTAAAATCAAATCCCTTTACAGCCTTGATAAATCCAATGCAACCCAGCTGATAGAGATCGTCATATTCCACACCACGTCCCTGATATCTGCTGATGACGGACCAGATCAGGCCCTTGTTCTCCTCCAAAGCTTCCCGGCAGGCATCATTATCGCCGCTTTGGGCGCGCTCCAACAGGGCAAAGGTTTCACTCATTTCCCCGCGTTGATCCGGGTGGCGATTCTCTTCCGCATAACAACAGTCGTTCCTTTCCCAGGAGAGGACTTCACTGACAGCCTGTCCATAAAGCTCTCCATAATGGTAAAACCCATACCGCTGCGTTCCGTTCCTCCCGTGGTAAAGAGTGGCTGCCTGGCCTGGTCAATATTGTCAATACCGCGTCCCCAATCTCGGATCGTCAACTCCAGCACATTTCCCTCCGTCATGCGCATCTTCAGCAAGATCCTCCCCAGCGCGTCAGGATAGGCGTGGACGATGGCATTGGTCACCGCCTCACTCACCGCTGTTTTAATGTCTCCCAGCTCATCCAGTGTAGGATCCAGCTGCGCGGCAAAACCAGCTGCAGCGATCCGGGCAAAACCCTCATTGCTGCTGCGGCTGAGAAACTCAATCTTCACGTAATTCTCCGTGCGCTTCATATGTATTCCTCCTTTATTCCATGGCGACCAGGCGGGTGATGCCGGATGCCTCAAATACCTTTCTGGGCTGCTGAGGAACGCGATGGAGAACAACGCTGCCTCCCAGCTCACGCATCCGCTGGCGGCAGCGGATCACAACAGCGATGCCGGAGCTGTCCATGAAGCTGACGCCGGCAAAATCCAGCACCAGCTTCAGCGGCACGGCGCTTTCAATCTCCCGCTCCGCCCTGCTGATCAGTCCCTTAGCCCCGTGATGGTCCAGTTCTCCTTTTAGCAACAACGTCAGATTTCGCTCCTCACAGACAGCGTTCACATCCATTCATACTCCTCCTTCGTAAAAGAATAATCACCGCAGATCCATGATCTACGGTGATTATATCTTACAGCGTATTCTCTTTTCGTCGAAAACCGTCGCCGCACTGGGGAAATCAGATCTTCATCGCGGAATAGGACTCCTCCAGCTTGGCAATCAGTGCCCGGGCCTTGTCCGCCTTTTCCCGCTCGGCGTTGACCACCGCCTCCGGAGCCTTCGAGACGAAAGCCTCGTTGCGCAGCTTGCCCTCCAGGCGAGCCAGGTTGTCTCTGGCCTTCGTCAGTTCCTTCTCGATACGCTGGCGCTCCTTCTCCAGGTCCACCAGCTCACTCAAAGGCATATAGACATTGGCATCGTGGGTAACCACGGTGACCATGCCGTTCAGATCGGCAGGTGCCTCGATCCGCACCTCCACCTCGCTGGCGTAGGCCAGGCGGGTAATGAAATGCCGTCCCTCCTCATAGTTCCGGGGCTGGGTGGTGACGATGATCACCTTTGCCTTCTTGCTGGGCGGGACATTCATCTCGGCGCGCCGGGCACGGACAGCGGAAATGGCATCCTTCACCGCCTCCATAGCGGTCTCATCCTCCGGGAAGCTCAGCGCATTGCTGTACTCCGGCCACTTGGCACGGATCAGGAAATCACCATCGTGGGGCAACGCCTGCCAGATTTCCTCGGTGATAAACGGCATGAAGGGATGCAGCAGCTCCAGAATCCGCAGCAGCACGTAGCACAACACGTTCTCCGCGGCCAGACGAGCTTCAGCGTCCTCGCCGTTGAGGCGGGTCTTTGTCAGCTCGATGTACCAGTCGCAATAGGTATCCCAGATGAAATCATAGATCTTGGCGGAGGCAACACCCAGCTCAAAAGCATCCATGTTCTCGGTGACCTCGCGTATCAGGGTGTTCAACTTGCTGAGGACCCACTTGTCCTCACGCTCCAGCTTCTTGGGCAGTTCCACCTTGTCAATGGTGAGATTCATCATTACAAAGCGGGAGGCATTCCAGATCTTGTTGGCAAAGTTGCGCATGGCCTCGCACTTTTCCACGTAGAAGCGCATGTCGTTGCCGGGGCTGTTGCCGGTGATCAGATTAAAGCGCAGCGCGTCGGCGCCGTACTTCTCCGCCATCTCCAGCGGGTCGATGCCGTTTCCCAGAGACTTGGACATCTTGCGGCCCTTGTCATCCCGGACCAGGCCGTGGATGAACACCGTTTGGAAGGGTTCCTTCTTCATCTGCTCCATGCCGGAGAAGATCATACGGGCCACCCAGAAGAAGATAATGTCATAGCCGGTGACCATGACAGAGGTGGGATACCAATACTTCAGATCGGGCGCCTCTGTGTCAGGCCACCCCATAGTGGAGAAGGGCCAAAGCGCCGAGCTGAACCAGGTGTCAAGTACATCCTCTTCACGTCTCAGCTTCTCGCAGCCGCACTTCTCACAGCGGGTGGGATCCTGGCGGCTCACGTTGATATGACCGCAATCCTCGCAGTACCAAGCGGGGATCTGGTGGCCCCACCACAGCTGACGAGAGATGCACCAGTCGTGGACGTTCTCCATCCAGTTGATATAGGTCTTGGTGAAGCGTTCTGGAACAAACTTGATGGTGCCGTCCTTCACCACCCGGATGGCCTCCTTGGCCAGGGGCTCCATCTTCACGAACCACTGAGCAGAGATCAGCGGCTCCACGTCGTTGTGGCAGCGATAGCAGGTGCCCACGTTGTGGGAATATGGCTCGGTTTTTACCAGATAGCCCTGCTCCTCCAGATCCTTCACCAGGGCTTTGCGGCACTCATAGCGATCCATGCCCTTGTAGGGACCGCCGTTTTCGTTGATGGTGCCGTCATCGTTGATGACCCGGATGATCTCCAGATTGTGGCGCAGGCCCACCTCAAAGTCGTTGGGGTCGTGGGGCGGCGTCATCTTCACGGCGCCGGTACCGAAACCGATCTCGCAGTACTCATCGCCCACAATGGGAATCTCCCGGTTCATGATGGGCAGGATGCAGGTCTTGCCGATCAGATGCTTGAACTTCTCGTCCTCAGGATTGACGGCCACACCGCTATCGCCCATCATGGTCTCCGGGCGGGTAGTGGCTACCACAATGTCTCCGCTGCCGTCACTCAGCGGATAGCGGATGTACCACAGATGGCCGGGTTTATCCGGGTACTCCACCTCGGCGTCACTGAGGGCGGTCAGGCAGTGGGGACACCAGTTGATGATACGGCTGCCCTTATAGATGAGGCCCTTGTCATACAGCTCACAGAAGGTTTCCCTGACGGCCTTGGAGCAGCCCTCGTCCATGGTGAAGCGTGAGCGGCTCCAGTCGCAGGAGGCCCCCATCTTCATCTGCTGCTCCACGATGCGGTTGCCGTACTTCTCCTTCCAGGCCCAGACCCGCTCCAGGAACTTTTCACGACCCAGATCGTAACGGGTCAGGCCTTCTTCGTTGCGCAGGGTCTCCTCCACCTTGATCTGGGTGGCGATACCGGCGTGGTCTGTGCCTGGCAGCCACAGGGCCGCATATCCCTGCATCCGCTTGAAGCGGGTCAGGATATCCTGCAGCGTGGAGTCCATGGCGTGGCCCATGTGCAGCTGGCCCGTCACATTGGGTGGCGGCATGACGATGGAAAAGGGCTTCTTGTCCGGGTCGGCTTCCGCCCGGAAGCAGTCGTTGTCCATCCACATTTTGTAGATCCGGGACTCCACGTCCCGGGGATCATACACCTTCGGCAATTCTTTTCTCATGTGCTTTCTCCTTCTTCTGATTTTCGGCAAAACAGAAAAACGCCCTGTTTTGCCAACGCAAAACAGGGCGAACAAACGTCCGTGGTACCACCTGTATTCGGGATTTCTCCCGCACTCTGCCGGCACAGCCGTGCCGAGTCCTCATAACGGGGGACAGCCGTTCCGGCCTACTGGGTGTTCGGCCGAAAAGCTCCGGGACGACTTGGGCGGCGCTTCACGGGAGCTTACACCAGCCGCTCCCTCTCTTTGCATCAGCTACACCGCTTACTGCTTCCCATCATCGCCATATCCTGTTCGATTCAGTATAATATGCGGCCCCCAAAAAGTCAAGGCTTATTCTTCCGCGCACTCCACCGCAATGTGCAGATGTTCATTTTCCTCCGCGATATCCCGCATCACACGAAGTACAGCGCCCTGGTAGCCCTCGTTCTCCCAGTTGCGCAATACGATCTCCGTATCCTCCCAGATATCGCCCAGGCAGTCGTAAAGGGCATCCAGATTCCGCCCATACCACGCCGGAAGCTCCAAACGCTCCGCCAAAGCATCCTGAATCTGCCGGGGATAGCACAGCTCCACGCCGTCAAAAATAATCCTCTTCATCCTTCTCCCTCCCCATAGAGCAGTTCAAATGTCTTGTAATGGTCCTCCGTATAATAGATCAGACCGTCATTGGAGAACACGATCCTCTTTGCACCACGGCCTTTGGCGCCCAGGGTGTCAATGTCACATTCGGTGTATTTCCGCCCCGGCGCGTCCGGAAGCGCGCCCTCATAGTTGCCGAACCGGCTACCGCCGATACATTTGCCCGGTGCATAGGGCTCCAGAGAGCCGCCTGTCCAGCCCATGGCCTGGGCCTCCTTCTTGGTGATGAAATTATCCGGTAGATGGCCATACAGGTGGATGTACAACGCCACGTCCTCTTTGGAGGTATAGGTGCCGCTCTCATCCAGCGTCGGGTCTTCCTGTGTGGCCGGAGTGTCGGTGGGGTCGTCAGCCACGATGGGGTCTGTCACTTCCACCGTCTGCCCCTGCTGGATCGGTGGATCCGGCTCTGCTGCAGGGGCCTGCGGCTTTTTACCGCATGCAAACAGCGAAAGTGCCGTCAGCAAAGCCAGCAGCAGGGCTAAAATACGCTTTTTCATCAGACTCACCTCGCGGTCCAGTATATCACGGCTCCTATTTCGGAGCAAGGAAAAAATGACCCGTCTGCACCGCAGACGGGTCATTTTGCCGTTCATCGCTTGTTGGATCGGATCCAAATGCCCTGCTTCTCCGCCGCTGCAATCAGCTCGTCGCGGAAGTTGGGATGGGCAATGGAAATCAACCGCTCGGCCCGCTCCCAGGTGGTGCAGCCCAACAGGTTCACACCGCCGTATTCCGTGACGATATAGAAGGACAGGCTTCTGGGGTCCGTCACCACGTCTCCGCTGGTCAATGTGGGCTTGATTCGGGAGATCACGTTGCCGTGCTTATCCGTAAAGGATGAGGTCATGCAGATAAATGCTTTGCCGCCCTTGGACAACTGTGCGCCCTCCAGAAAGTCCAGCTGCCCGCCAGTACCGCTGATCTGGCGGGTTCCCGCCGTTTCGGCGCAGATCTGTCCATAAAGGTCCACTGAGATACAATTGTTGATGGAGACAAAATTGTCCAGTTGCCCCACATTGGCCGGATCATTGCAATACGCCACAGGATAGGTCACCACCCCCGGATTCTCCCGGGTCCACTCGTACAGCTCCGGCGAACCGACTGCAAAACCGAATACGCTCTTGTAGCGGTCAATATTCTTCATCCGGTTAGTAACCTTGCCGGCCTTGTAAAGCTCCAGATAGGAGTCGCACAGCATTTCAGTGTTGACGCCCAGATCCCGCAGGTCGGACCGGGCCAGCATCTGTCCCACCGCGTTTGGCAGAGAGCCGATACCCAGCTGCAGAGTGGAGCCGTTGGTCATGTTCTGCACCACGTATTCGGCAATCTGCATCTCCTCTTGGGAGGCTGTGGTAGGCGCCAGGCTGGGCAACGGGCCGTGCTCCCCCTCTACGATCATGTCCACGTCGTCGATGTGGATGCACTCATCCAGACCGCCATAGACCCAGGGCAGGTTCTCATTGACCTCCAGAATCACAATATCGGCCTTGTCCAGCACAGCTCGCGCCGAGGCATTGGCCACGGAGAAGTTGAAATATCCGTGGGCGTTCATGGGCGTAACCGCCAGCATGGCCACGTTTACTGTCAGGAAATAGGTATAGTACGCGCCAAGGTTCCGGAACACCATGGGGCAAAAATTGCACAGGCCCCGGTCAAAGAGCTTGCGCTCATAGGCGGACATGTGCCAGCTGTTGTAGATAAAATGCTGCCTGTCCGGGTCTGACTCCACCATCTGGATCGGATCAAAAATCAGATAGCCCCGAATCTTGACGTCGCGCAGCTCTTCTTTTCGTCTGGCAATGGCGGCATCCATCAGAGACGGAAAGCCCGCACCCATGCCGATATCGATCCAGTCGCCGCTTTTGATAACCCGGGCAGCCTGGTCAGGAGAACACAGCTTACTCTGGTATTTGGATATGTAGTTGAAAGCTGAAGCCATGGGTTCCTCTTTCTCCATCAAGTGTTTCTGCTGTTTAACATTCCTATTTTAGCAAGTGTCGGTAAGAATGTCAACCGATTAACGTTTTCTGCTCACTCGCTGCCGCGCAAAAGATGAGCGGTTCCTTGCCGCATTCCACGTATCCGTTTCTTACCGCAGTGCGGCCGCTTGCAATACTGTCAACGTACGTTCCGTCCGGCAGATCCACAAAAATACGGCCGCCTCTTCCCTCCAAGGGAAAGATCCCTCTGGCTGTCCCGCCGGGTCCGTCGTAGGCGCCCATCACAATGCCACCCTCACAGGCACGCAGGCGGAAGCAGCCCGATAGGGGCAGACTTTTTTTGACGCGGCCCAAGATCTGCAAATACTCCTGCAGGTCCGCCGTCTGATCCCGATAGCAATCGTCGGCATCAAACAGCGTCACCCGATGGCGCGCGGCAAACTCCGAGCCGCTGTAGAGCAGAACGGCGCCCCGTTCAAAATACGTAAACGCCAGCCAGCTCCGTAGAATATCCTCATCTGTCAGCCGCTGGGCCATACGGGGCTGATCATGATTTTCCAGAAAGCGCAGCTTCACATAGTTGCCGGGATACTGCTCCTCCTGAAAATTGATCATGTTGATATATTCTCGCAGCGTGTTTTTGCCGGCCAGATAGCCCTCGAAATAGGGCCAGACGTCGTAATCATATGTCAGGTCAAAGGCCCGGTACAGCTCAGTATCCGTGGCAGATACAATACCCCGGCGCCGCAGATCCATGGTCAGACCGGCAAATACGCTCTCCGCCAGCCAGATACAACCGGGGTGGACCCGTTCCACTGCCTCACGGGCCTCCAGCCAGAATTCTACCGGGACGGTGCTTGCCACATCACAGCGAAAACCATCCACGATCTCCGCCCACCGGCACAGCGTCTCGATCTGATAGGCCCACAGATCCCGGTTGGTATAATCCAGATCCACGATGTCCCACCAGTCAGCCACCTTTCTTGTGGGCTTTCCATCCTCGTCACGCAGAAAGAATTCCGGGTGTTCCGCCGCCAGTACCGAGTCCGGCGAGGTGTGGTTATACACCACGTCGATGATGCAGCGCATACACCGGCGGTGAATCTCCTGCACCAGATGCAGGAAGTCCTCCCGCGTCCCGTATTCGGGGTTGAAATCCCGGTAGTCGCAAATGGCATAGGGACTTCCCAAAGTACCTTTCCGGTTCTTGACCCCAATGGGGTAGATCGGCATCAGCCAGAGAATATCCGTCCCCAGTGCCTTCAGCCGATCCAGATCCGCCTCCAGGGCGCGGAATGTACCCGCTCCCGTGTGATTGCGGACAAAGATACAGTAAATCACCTTGTTACGCAGGGATATATCTGTATGCAGCGCCATGAGCTCACCTCACTTCAGCAGCTCCAGAAACTCGTCCTCCGTGAGAATGGGGATACCCAGTTCCCTGGCTTTACGCAGCTTGCTGCCAGCGTTTTCTCCAGCCACCACATATGTGGTCTTTTTGGATACAGAACCTGCGGCTTTCCCGCCGCGCTTTTCGATCATCTCACCGGCTTCGTCCCTTGTGAACTTTTCCAGGGCACCGGTCAAAACGAAAATCATTCCCGCAAATCGGCTGTCAAGCGCTTCATCTTTACACGTCATGTTGACACCGACGTCCTTTAATCTGGCAATCAGGTCCTGAGATTGGGGGTCCTCCATCCACCGGCGGATATAAGCCGCGGTGACGGCACCCACGTCGTTGATGGCGGTCAGCTCCTCCGCCGAAGCTTCGGAGAGCGCATCAAAGGTCCCGAAGTGGCTGGCCAGTACCTTGGCCGCTTTGTCACCCACCTGACGGATCCCCAGGGCGTTGATGAGCCGCCACAGATCATTCTCCTTGGATGCGGCAATGGCGTTTACGGCATTCTGCGCAGACTTCTCCCCCATGCGATCCAGCTGAGCAATATCCTGTACCTGCAGGGTATAGAGGTCGGCTGCCGTCTTTACCAGACCGGACTCGATCAGCTGATTCAGCACCGCCGGGCCAAGACCGTCAATATCCATAGCGTTGCGGGAGGCAAAATGGGTCAGATTCCGCAGCCGCTGGGCGGGACATTCCGCGCCGGTGCAACGGATGGCGGCGCCATCCTCATCCCGCGTCACCGGTGCGCCGCAGACGGGACAGTGATCCGGCAAAAAATATGGCATCGCTCCCGCAGGACGCTTCTCCCGAACTACCTCTACGATTTCAGGAATGATCTCCCCCGCCTTCTGCACGATGACGGTATCGCCGATGCGGATGTCTTTCTCGGTGATGAAATCCTGGTTGTGGAGCGTAGCATAGGTGACCGTTGTACCCGCCAGTCGCACCGGCTCCAGCATGGCCTTGGGCGTCAGAACGCCGGTGCGGCCCACCTGTACCACGATATCCTTCAACACGGAGGTCTTCTGCTCCGGCGGATACTTGTAGGCAATGGCCCACTTAGGGCACTTGGCCGTGCTGCCCAGTACCGTGCGGTTATTCAGGTCGTTTACCTTGATGACCGCGCCGTCAATATCAAAGGGGAACGCCATGCGCTCATCGCCCAGGCGTTCGATCTCACGGAGGATCTCCTCCGCGGTCCGGAGGCGGCGATGGGGGATCACTTTGAAGTGCTGGGTGGCCAGATAGTCAATGGTTTCCGTGTGGGTAGAGAATTCTCTTCCCTCCGCCAGCTGCAGGTTAAAAACGGCGATATCCAGCCGTCTCTGGGCGGCAATCTTGGGATCCAGCTGTCGCAGAGATCCCGCTGCCGCATTCCGGGGATTGGCCATCAGCGGCTTGCCCTCGATCTCACGCCGGGCGTTGATCTCCTCAAAGACCTGGCGGGACATATAGACCTCGCCCCGGATGATCAGCCGGGGCAGCTTGTCCGGCAGGACCATGGGAATGGAGCGAATAGTGCGAAGGTTTTCTGTTACATCCTCCCCTACTCGGCCATCACCCCGGGTGGCGCCCCGGACGAATACGCCGTTCCGGTACTCCAGGGCCACAGACAATCCGTCAACCTTGGGTTCTACGCTGTACTCCGTCTGCGGCAGCGTGCTGCACAGATGATCCAGAAACTCCCGCACCTCGTCGCCATTGAACACATCCTGTAGGCTCTCCAGTGGTACAGGATGTTCCACAGGGGCAAACTCACTCAGCACCGGGCCGCCCACCCGTTGGGTGGGCGAATCCGGCGTAATCTCCTCCGGGTGTTCCCGCTCCAGGTCCTCCAAGCGGCGCAACATGTGATCATACTCAAAATCGGAGATGGTTGGCGCATCCTCCACATAGTAGCGGTAACCGTGGGCATTCAGCTCCTCGCGAAGCTTCTTCATTTCCTCTTGATAATTCATGTGATCACCCGTTATTCATGATGTAATCTTTCGCATACCCCTGCAACTCATCCGGCAAGGTGCTGAAATAGGTATAGCTGTCCGGCACGCTGCCAACGATCACCGTCTCCGCCACGGAGATCTCATTGCGCACCCGGGTGGACGTGGTGAATCCGGGCAGCAGGATGCTCATGGAGACGTCCACCTGCAGCAGGATCTGGTGCTTGGTCTGGTTGATACCCGCCGAGGAAAACTCATTGCAGAAATTTGCCGTTGTAGATCCCACCGCCTGCATTCGCACCCGGATGGATGGTCCACGCCCGGCCAGCAGGGATGAGCCTGTCAGCGTTCCGACAGGGATAGACAGCTCCGAGGTGGATACCTCGCTGAGCCGCTGGAGGATATCATCCGTAATGGCCGACTGCAATCGGTTGACCTCCCCCATATTGCTGCGAAGAGCGGTAATGTGCCCGGTATCGTCTTTTTCCAGGGTCACCAGCGCGTCATAGCTGATGCTTCCCGTCTCCACCGCCTCGTTGACGGCGGCCACCACGATCCGGTTGACAATGTTGTTCACCCGCGCCTCCGCCATATTGGACAGGATCGGCTTCATGTGGATCAGCGCAACAGCGCACAGCGCAGCCAGCAAAAAGCCTGCAAAGGCTATCCAAAAGAGCACGCGACCGCGGACTGAAAGGCGCAGATACCGCCATCGTTTCATGGCATACACCCCCAAAGAGGTTATGCCGCATCGATTCAATTATTCCTGCCAGCTGTTGACGATAGCCTTGAAAGTCTTTCCCCGCTCCATAAAGTTCTTGAACTGATCAAAGGCGGCACAGGCCGGGGACAGCGTCACCACATCGCCCGCCTCCGCGGCGTCACGGGCGGCCTCCACCGCGTTTTCAAAGGGGGCGGCATGGAGGATTTCCGGACGGCCGGGGGCGTAGCCAGGCGCTTTTCTGACGGCCTGCTCGATCTTTTCCGCCGTGGCACCGCAGAGTACCAGCAGCTTCACATGCTCCACGACCTCCGGGCCCAGCACATCAAAGGGGATGTGCTTGTCATAACCGCCGGCGATAAGGATTACCTTTTCAGGGAAGGACCGAAGGCCGGCGATGGTACGGCTGGGACTGGAGGCAATGGAATCGTTGTAGAACCGGATCCCGTGCCAGGTACGCACCAGCTCGATACGATGCTCCACGCCGCCGAATTCCCGGGCAAAGCGAACGATCACCTCGTCCGGTACAAGGCCGTCCACGGCGGCGACAGCAGCCATATAGTTTTCCACGTTGTGAACGCCGGGTAGCTTGATATCCGCCGTGCTCATCACCCGGCGCTCCATGCCGCCGCGGCGGCTGATGATCTCCTGACCCCGCAGGAACACTCCGTCAGCCGTCTCATTCTGCCGGCTGAAGAAGCGGATGTGTCCGTTGGCCCGGGTGGCCAGCTCCCGGGTGATGTCGTTGTCCAGATTGAACACGGCAATATCCTCCGCTCCCTGGTGACGGATCAGGTTTTCCTTAGCCCAGACGTACTCGTCCATATCCCGGTGCCAGTCCAAATGGTTGGGCGCCAGGTTGGTCACCACGGCGATGTGGGGACTGCAGGTCATGGACATCAGCTGGAAGGAGCTGAGTTCCAGGACAGCGTAGTCCCTTTCGCTCATATTTCCCGCTTCGCACAGCAGCGGATGGCCGATATTGCCGCCCACATGGACGGCGTAGCCGGAGGCCTTCAACAGCTCGGCAATGATGGTGGTCGTGGTGGTCTTGCCGTCCGATCCGGTCACGGCGATGATGGGACAGGGGCAAACCTGGAAGAACACCTCCATCTCGGAGGTCACTTGGCTGCCGCGTTCTGCCGCCTGTTTCAACTGGGACACATCCGGACGCAGACCGGGGGTACGAAAGATTACATCTTGATGCAGATCTTCCAGATAGTCATCTCCCAGCCGAAGTGTTACTCCCTGCCGTTCCAGCTGCTCAGCAAGAGCACCCAGTGCAGCGCGATCCCGACGGTCGCAGGCGGTCACAGCGATTTTCTCCGAGGCCAGTAGTTCAATTAGCGGCGTATTGCTGACGCCGATGCCGATCACCGCCACCGTGCGGCCCTTTAGGCTGTCAAGGTATTCACGTAAAGTCACAGTATTTCCCTCCGAATCGTACTATTCATACCGGTTAATTATACCGCTTTTGTGACTGCAGTTCAATGAATTTCCGAGAAAAAACTGCCGGCGGAGCGTTGACTTTCCCCTCCGTCTTGGGTAAAATATGTAGCGCGAGCAGATCAGACAGTCGCGGGGGTAAGGCGAAAGCCTGCTCATGAGGAAAGTCCGGGCTCCACAGGGCAAGGATAACGGGTAACGCCCGCCGAAGGCGACTTCAGGAAAAG
>CACZNU010000015.1 GCA_902782615.1 Oscillospiraceae bacterium
GGCAGAATGTTCTTCAGCTCCACGCGGTTGACCTTGATGCCCCAGGGGTCGGTGGCCTCATCCAGAATGGAACGCATCTTGGCGTTGATGGTGTCGCGGCTGGTCAGGCTCTGGTCCAGCTCCATATCGCCGATGATGTTACGCAGGGTGGTGGCCGTCAGATTCTCGATGGCGTTCATGGGGTACTCCACGCCGTAGGTGTACAGCTTGGGGTCGGTGATCTGGAAGTAGATCACGGTGTCGATCTGCATGGTGACGTTATCCTTGGTGATCACGGGCTGGGGGTCGAAGTCGGCCACCTGCTCCTTCAGGCTCACCTTCTTCACCACGCGCTCGATGAACGGCAGCTTCAGATGCAGTCCGGTGCCCCACACGGCGTGGAAGGCACCCAGGCGCTCCACCACATAGGCCTTGGACTGCTGCACCACATGGATGTTGCTGACGATCACGATCAGGACCAGCACCACCAGAATGGCCAGGGCGATGTAGCCCGGCAGCTGAGACAGGGTGACAATACTCATGATTTGCTCCTCCTTTTCATATATACACGGTTGCTTGTGAACTTACTTGCTCTCGGCGCTCTCCACGAAGAGACGGACGCCCTCCATGCGTACCACGCGGACCATCTGGCCTGCCTTGATGACGCTCTCGTCCGCGCTGCGGGCGGACCAGGTCTTGCCGTCGATGTACACGGCGCCGGTAGGCACGGTGTTGTCGATAACCTCTGTGACCCGGGCCAGGCCGCCCAGAACACGGTCTGCGTTGGTGGCCACGTTGTCCTTCTTGCTCATCCGGGCTACCAGCGGGCGGGTGACGATCAGCGCCGCGATGGACACCAGGAAGAACACCACCACCTGCAGCCACACAGGACCGCCGCACACGGCGGTGATCAGGCCTGCCACGCTGCCGATGACGAACCAGATGGACACCAGTCCCGCCGTCATGGCCTCCGCCACGCCGAAAATGACGATGGCTGCAATCCAGACTGTCGTTTCCATATTTGTCGCTCCTCCTTTCAG
Source organism: Oscillospiraceae bacterium (assembly GCA_902782615.1). GTDB lineage: Bacteria > Bacillota > Clostridia > Oscillospirales > Oscillospiraceae > Vescimonas. Next base: position 1,020 of record CACZNU010000015.1, read on the forward strand.
GAACACGGCCAGCAGCGCCGCCAGACAGGCAATGCCCGCCAGAACGCCGATGCCCAGCCACTTGTTTTTCGGGGAGAGATTGGAGAGGAAGCCGGACACCGCACTGGTGAGGTTGCCCCGGGGCAGCTCCGACGGCGCCGCCGTCTGCTGCTGCTCCACCGCCGCCGTCTCCAGCGGCGGCACCTCGTCGGCAAACAGCTCGCCGATGGGCACCCGATAGCGGTTGCAGATATAGAGGATCTTCTCGATCTCAGGATAGCCCTTGCCGGACTCCCACTTGCTCACCGCCTGGCGGGAGACGTTCAGCTCCTCGGCAAACCGCTCCTGGGTCAAACCGCTGCTGCGCCGCACCTCCTGCAGCCGCTCACCAAATGACATGGTTCCTTTTCCTCCGTTTCTCTTGTGCATATGGTAACACATGACAGCCCGAAAGCCACCAACTTAAAATTGCGCCGGCAAATATTCTGCCGTTTTTTTCGCAACCTGAAGTTGACGCGGGTCTTTTTTGCTGTTTCGCTTTCTATATTATACCCGATACAGTCCTCTGATTCCAGTCCTATTTTTGCCCTTGCGCTTTTTGTCGAACTTGATTATACTTTACCCTGTAAATAGAAATAAGGAGTCATCCGATGAATACCTATCTGATTCCCTGCCTGCTGGGTCTGGAAAAACTGGTGGGCGACGAGATAAGGCGGCTGGGCCTGCAGGACGTGCAGGTGGAGAACGGCCGCGTCCTCTGCCGCGGCACCGACGCCGACTGCGCCCGGCTGAACATCAACCTGCGCTGCGGCGCCCGGGTGATGCTGGTGCTGGGCCGGTTCACCGCCCGCAGCTTTGAGGAGCTGTTCCAGGGCACCCGGGCCATCCCCTGGGAGGACTATCTGCCTCGTGACGCGGCCTTCCCCGTCAAGGGCTACTCCATCTCCTCCCAGCTCTTCGCCGTGTCCTCCTGCCAGTCCATCATCAAGAAGGCCGTGGTGGAGCGGATGAAGTCCCACTATCATCTGGAGCAATTTCCGGAGACCGGCGTGAAGTATCAGATCCGCTTCTCCATCCAGAAGGACAACGTGGCCGTCTGCCTGGACACCAGCGGTGAGGGCCTCTATAAGCGGGGCTACCGGGCCGTGGGCGTGGAGGCCCCTCTGCGGGAGACCCTGGCCGCCGCCCTGGTGATCCTCAGCCGCTACCGGGGTCGGGATCCCTTCTGCGATCCCTTCTGCGGCAGCGGCACCATCCCCATCGAGGCGGCACTGATCGCCAAGAACCGGGCCCCCGGCCTCCATCGCAGCTTCGACGCCATGGACTGGGCTTTCCTGCCCGGCGCCATCTGGCAGGACGCCCGGGACGAGGCCGTCAGCCGCGAGTTCCACGGCAGCTACGACATCTGGGGCGGAGACATCGACCTCCACGCCGTGGAGATCGCCCGCAGCAACGCCCGGAAGGCCGGCGTGGCCGACGCGGTCCGCTTCGAGGTGGCGGACATGCGCCGCTTCCGCCGCGACAGCGAATACGGCCAGCTGGTCACCAACCCGCCCTATGGCGAGCGGCTGCTGGAAAAGGCCGAGGCCGAGGAGCTGTACCGGGAGCTGGGCAAGGTCTGGCGTACCCTGCCCCCCAAGTGGCGAACGCTGGTACTCAGCAGCCACACGGAGTTTGAGCGCACCTTCGGCCGCCCGGCGGACAAGAAGCGCAAGCTCTACAACGGCATGATCAAGTGCGACGTGTTCATGTACGGCGAAAAGGTGTAACACCTCTCCTGTCTTTCCCGGTTTCCCCGTAAACTTTACGCATTTTGCACATCGGAGGCGGTCTCATGCAGCACATCTTTATCATCAATCCCGCGGCGGGCAAAAGCGACAGCCGCCAGCGGATCTACGACATGGCCGATCGGCTGCGGCAGGAGCACGGACTGGCGGTCCAGTGCATCCTCACCAAACGGCAGGGCCACGCTATCCAGATCGCCCGGCAGCTCTGTGAGAGCGGCGAGGAACTGCGGTTCTACGCCTGCGGCGGCGACGGCACCGCCAACGAGGTGGCCAACGGCATCCTGGGTTACGGCAACGCCGCCATGACGGTCATCCCTGTGGGCACCGGCAACGACTTCCTCAAAAACTTCGGACCTGACGCCGAACTGTTCCGGGATGCCCTGCACCTTTGGGACGGCCCCCAGTTCCCCATCGACGTCATCGACGTCAACGGCCGGGCGGCGCTGACCATCGCCTGCTCCGGTCTGGATGCCCGGGTGGCCCGGGACGTACATAAATACGGCGAGAGCCCCCTCCTCACCGGCAAAGGCAGCTACGTGGCGGCCCTGGTGGTGAACTTCCTCTTCCGCAGCATCTCCTCCCACTGGACAGTGGAGCTGGACGGTCAGGCGGCGGAGGACGACTACGCCGTCGTTGCCGCCTGCAACGGCCGCTACTACGGCGGCGGCTTCATGCCGGTGGCCGAGGCCCGGATGGACGACGGCGTACTGAATACCCTGGTGGTCAAAAAGGTCAGCCGCCCCACCTTTCTCCGCTTCGTAGGCCCCTATTCCCACGGTGAATACTACAAGTTCCCTCAGGTGGCCGCCTGCCACACGGCAAAGGTCATCCGCATCCGGTCCAACCAGCCGGACATCGTCACCTGCCTGGATGGCGAGTGCTTCGCCAGCGACGACGTGACCATCCGCCTCAGTGACAAGAAGCTCAACTTCTTCGGTCCCCGCGGCTGCAGCTGCAACGCCACCGCCCGGGACATCGCCCCGGCGGAAAGCGGCGCTCCGGCCGGCGTATGAGTGCGGTCTCCCTCCCTCCCCGGCGGAATTTAACAATTTTGTGAACTTTTGGTTTTTTTCCCTTTTTCCCCTTGCAAATCCCGATAAATGTGTTATCATAAGGAACGTTAGCACTCAAGGTTTTCGAGTGCTAACGTTCCTGTTTGTTGATTCAAAAATAATAGATATGAGGAGGCACCAACTATGAAACTGACACCGCTGGCTGATCGCGTCGTGTTGAAGATGACCGAGGCAGAGGAAACCACCAAGAGCGGCATCATCCTGACCGGCTCCGCCAAGGAGAAGCCCTCTGTGGCAGAGGTCATCTCCGTGGGCCCCGGCGGCACCGTGGACGGCAAGACCGTCACCATGACCGTCAAGGCCGGCGACAAGGTCATCACCGACAAGTATGCCGGCACCAAGATCACCCTGGACGAGGTGGAATACATCATCGTGCGTCAGGGCGACATTCTCGCGATCGTTGAGTAATAGATAGGAGGCTATTATTATGTCCAAGATTATCAAGCGCGGCGACGAGGCCCGCAAAGCTCTGGAAGCCGGCGTCAACCAGCTGGCCGATACCGTAAAAGTCACCCTGGGCCCCAAGGGCCGCAACGTGGTGCTGGATAAGAAGTTCGGCACGCC
>CACZNU010000016.1 GCA_902782615.1 Oscillospiraceae bacterium
AGGACGCCGCCCAGATCATCAGCCGCATCAACGGCTTCACCTATGTGCAGACCCAGTTCGACTACTATACCGGTGAGCTGAAGATCGTCCGTGAGATCCGCTACAGCGAGAGTGAGCGGGCCAACGTCCGCTGCTACGGCGCCGACGACGTCCGGGAGGGCGTGGCCATTATGCACAGCGAGGGCGTGGACGTCTCCATCACCGGCAACTCCACCAACCCCACCCGTTTCCAGCATCCTGTGGCCGGCACTTACAAGAAGGAGTGCATCGAGCAGGGCAAGAAGTATTTCTCCGTGGCATCCGGCGGCGGCACCGGCCGCACGCTGCACCCGGACAACATGGCCGCCGGTCCCGCCAGCTACGGCATGACCGATACCATGGGCCGTATGCATTCCGACGCCCAGTTCGCCGGCTCCTCCTCCGTGCCCGCCCACGTGGAGATGATGGGCTTCCTGGGTATGGGAAACAACCCCATGGTGGGCGCTACCGTCGCCGTGGCTGTTGCCGTGGAAGAGGCTGTCAAGTAATCATCAACCAATATGTCGAAACCACGCGCTGACGTATAGTCAGCGCGTGGTTTTCTTATAAGATCAGCAGCAGGCCCAGCGCGATCAACACTTCCTCGTCTGCCTCCTGGCGAAAGAGAAGAAACAGGATCAGCAACAGAAGCAGATCACCGGAATCCAGATCTCCCAGATGCAGCTTATCCAGCAGCCGGTCAAAAAATGAAAGGTCGATAGAAGGGTGCTGCGGCGGGGCAAATGAGGGAAGTGCGTGTTCCGGCGGTGGGGGAGGCGCTTGATAGGGTGCATCGTGAAACGGTGGCGGCGGGGAAGCCTGGGGCGGCACATCGCTTTGAGGCATACGTTCGTATCGACCGGAATCGTTGCGGATATAGCGGTTATACATGATTGTCGCCTCGCTCCAACAAGAACTTTTTGCCCACGTGGATCAGGTGGGACAGCTGCGCCGCCCGCTCCACTTTTGCTTGTTTCTCTGGCTTGAGAAAGGGGCGCAGCGCCATCAGCAGCTGCATGGTCTGGCTGTTGCTCTGCCGGTATTCTTGTAAAATGGGCATCAGCCGGGACAGAAGCTGCGGATCAAATCCGCCAAGTGGCGCCGACGGTGCCGCCTGTGGGGGCGGTTCCGGTTCCGCTGCTGGGGCTGGGTTTTCGCCGCCCATTCCGCCGGAGAGCTGCTGGGCCAGCTGCATGACCTGGGCCATGCTGTCCGGATCTGACAAAAATGCATTCAGTTTTTCATCCAGCTCAGCCATGGCAAGTCGCTCCTTCCGCTATTTTTGCAGATTTTGACCAATCCTTCGGATCAGCTCCGCTCCGCCAGGCGTGGACATAATGCTTTTGATCATCTGCATCATCTGCGCGGTGTTGCCAGCCGCAGCCTGACTGGATGCCCGGTTCAGCGCCTGACCGCCGTCCTTTCCCTGCAGCAACCGCATCAGCGCCTGGCCGTCCGGGGAGTTGATCAACGCCTGGATGGCCTGGGGATTTTTCTTCAGCCGCTCGATCATTTCCTTTTGATCCATAACAAGTCCTCCCGATTCATTTCTTATGGCAGTATATGACCACTGAAAAAGAAACGTGCCTGCCGAAACGGCAGGCACGTTCTGCGTGCGGCTTATTCAACCGAATGGTCGCAGAGATCGCGGAGGATACAGCTCTGGCAGTGGGGGTTGCGCGCCGTACAGACGGCCCGACCGTGAAGCACCATGCGGTGACAGAAGTTGTTGGATTCCGCAGGGGGAATACACTGACGCAGCTGCTGTTCCACCTTTAGGGGATCCTTGCTGCCATCAGTGAGGCCGAGACGACCGGTGATACGGATGCAGTGGGTATCGCAGACATAGCCCTCCTTGCCGTAGATATCGCCCAGAACCAGGTTGGCGGTTTTGCGCCCCACGCCCGGCAGGGTCAGCAAGTCCTCCATATTGTCCGGTACACAGCCATTGAAGCGCGTCAGGATCTCCTTTGCGCAGCCCACGATATCCCGGGCCTTGGCACGCCAAAAGCCACAGGAGTGGACGTATTGGCCCACCTCCTCCACGTCCGCCCCGGCAAAGGCCTCCAGCGTGGGGTAGCGGGCAAAGAGAGCCGGCGTTACCAAGTTGACCCGGGCGTCTGTGCACTGGGCGGACAGGCGGACAGAAAACAGCAGTTCATAGTCCTTTTGATAGTCCAATGAGCAGAGCGCATCGGGATAGAGCTCCTTTAGCCGCTCGATAATAGCAGCGGTGTCGGCTTTCGACTTCATTCGTCATCACCTCACGCCAATTATAACAGCGGTTGCAGAAAAAAGCAAACCGTGATATAATTAAAACATTATGAGCAGAGGGGGTGGGACCATGAAACCTTTGGCAGACGAGATCCGTCCGCAGACGTTAGATGAGGTAGCAGGACAGAAACACCTGCTGGGCGAGGGCGCCCTGCTGCGCCGGCTGATTGAAAGCGGTACCTCCGCCAACCTGATTTTTTACGGTCCCTCCGGCACCGGCAAGACCACCATCGCCAACATCATCGCCAAGCGGACGGAGAAGACTCTGTACCATCTGAACGCCACCACGGCATCCCTGCAGGATGTGAAGAACATCATCGCCGACGTGGACACCATGCTGGCACCCAACGGCGTGCTGCTCTATCTGGATGAGATCCAGTATTTCAACAAAAAGCAGCAGCAGAGCCTGTTGGAATTCATGGAAAACGGTAAGATCACGCTGATCGCCTCCACCACGGAAAACCCGTATTTTTACATCTACAATGCGCTTTTGTCCCGCAGTACCGTCTTTGAATTCAAGGCCCTGACGGCGGAGGAGACCCTCCCCGCCGTGGAACGGGCACTTCGGATCGAAAATGAGCGCAGCAGTCTGCCCTTTACTTGGGAGGACAGCGTTCCCGGCACCATCGCCGCTGCTTGTGGTGGCGATGTGCGCAAAGCCATCAACGCCGTGCAGCTGCTCTATGAGTCCGCCAGGCCAAAAGACGGAGTCCTATATGTGACAAGTAGTGACGCTTTACAGCTATCGCAGCGCAGCGCAATGCGATATGACAGGGAGGGAGACGACCACTACGATCTTCTCTCGGCGCTGCAGAAGTCCATCCGCGGCTCCGACCCTGATGCGGCAGTGTATTATCTGGGCCGCCTACTGGTGGCGGGAGACCTGCTCTCACCGTGCCGCCGACTTCTGGTCATCGCGGCAGAAGATATCGGCCTGGCGTATCCACAGGCGATCGCCATTACCAAGGCCTGTGTGGACTCTGCGCTGCAGCTGGGACTTCCTGAGGCACGAATTCCGTTGGCTGAGGCGGCGATCATGTTGGCAACAGCACCCAAATCCAACTCTGCGGTGTCTGCGATTATCTCCGCCATGACGGATATTCAGCGGGGCGCTATGGGCAATATCCCCCGGCATCTGCAGAATGTACATGCCGACAGCGCCGGCAGCGATCCCGCGCCCGGCTATCTGTATCCACACAATTTCCCGGACCACTATGTGAAGCAGCGCTATCTGCCAGAAACTCTGGGTGACAAGCGGTTCTATGAATACGGCGACAATAAGACGGAGCAGGCTGCCAAGAGGTACTGGGATCTGATCAAAGGAAAGTGACAAAGGAGGCGCACGGTGGATCTGAAGCTGTACGATAAGCTGGAGCTGAAGCGCACTCATCCCTGCGGCAGCAGAGAGTGGGAGGTGCTCCGGGTCGGCATGGATATCAAACTGCGCTGCCTGGGCTGCGGACATGAGATCATGGCGCCCAGGCGAAAGATAGAAAAGGCGATCCGGCGCATCATAACAGAGGAAGGAGAACAGGAATGAAACGAACCAAATGGGCCCGCTACGTGGCCATGGGCCTGGCGCTGCTGCTGGCGCTTGTGATGCTGGCCGGTCTGATCGTGCCCTATCTGGCGCGGTAAGGAGGAACAGATGAAACACTTTATCCTCGCCAAATTCAAACCCGAGATTGCGAAAAAGAAAAGCCTTCTGGCGCCGATCCGCCAGCTGTTCTCCGTGGCGGATCAGATCCCAGGTGTGCGCGGCGCAGCGGTCTATCCGTGTTGCGTGGATCGAGACAACCGATACGATGTGATGATCGTTCTGGATATGGATCCGGAAGCGCTTCCTCTGTATGATGATTCGGAAATGCACCATATGTGGAAGGAAACCTACGGCGAATTGTTGGAGAAAAAGGCAATATTTGATTGCGAAATGTGAAAAAAATCGAAGAGCCTGCCAAATCGGCAGGCTCTTTTTTTGACCGTTTTCTTACCAGATACCTGCTACAATACCATCGTCATGGGGGTGAGAACATGACAACGGTGTATGTGGACCGCGTATTTGTCCTGAACCTTGTGACGGATTATCTGCTCCTGCTGGCAACGGCACGGCTGGCCGGCATCCCGCTTCGGCGCGGAAGACTGATGCTCAGCGCACTATTGGGTGCAGGCTATGCTGTGGCGGTGTTCCTTCCGGGCTGTGCGTTCCTTGCCGGTGGTTTTTGCAAAGTATTGTCCGGCGCTTTTCTGGCTCTGGCGGCGTTTTGGCCGCAAAGACACCTTCTGCGCTTGACAGCGCTGTTTCTGCTGCTGTCCGGAGCTTTGGCAGGGTTGCTGCTGGCTTTGGCACTCATGTCTGGCTCGCCGGGCATTTATCTGCGCAAGGTCTATCGGGCGGAGATCAGCTGGACGGTATTGATTACGGCAGCGGTCATATTCTATGTGTTACTGAGTTTTCTATTTCGGAGAAGCTTGCGGCATGGAGGAGGTGATATATTGCGAGTGACGGTCAGGATCGGTGAGAAAAAAAGAGATGTATTTGCACTTCACGATACAGGAAACACGCTCTGCGACCCGGTCAACGGGAATCCTGTGCTGGTTTTGGAGCAGAGCGCCGTGTGTGATCTGTGGCCGACAGAGGTCCAGCAGGTGCTGCTGGATGCGCTGACGCCGGAGGAAAAGATGGTGCGCCTGCACCGGATGAAATGGGGACGGGCATTCTGCCTGCTGCCGTATCGCAGTGTGGGAGTTCCCGCCGGACTGCTGTTGGCGTTTCGCAGTGACAGGGTCACTGTGGAAAACAGCCCGCATCCCAAGACACTGGTGGCACTTTCAGAAGGGCCTCTCAGCGACGGCGGTGGATATCAGGCCCTGTGGGGCGGCGAAGAAGGGAGAATACATGAAAAGCATATGGCATGCGATCCGACAGTGGGTTCATCGCTGGATCACGCCGGCTAAGGTGATGTACATCGGTGGGAGCGACACGCTTCCACCGCCGCTTTCAAGAGAGGAGGAGGCGGCATTGATCGAAAGGCTGGATAATGATGATGTGTCCGCACGTCAGACACTCATCGAGCGAAATCTTCGCCTGGTGGTTTATCTGGCCCGCCGATTTGAGAACACCGGCGTGAATATCGAGGATCTCATCTCTATCGGAACGATTGGACTGATCAAGGCGGTGAACACCTTCAAGTCGGAAAAGAATATCAAGCTGGCCACCTACGCCTCCCGATGCATCGAAAACGAGATCCTTATGTATCTGCGAAAGAACAGCAACAGCCGAACGGAGATCAGCTTTGACGAGCCGCTGAATACCGACTGGGATGGCAAGGAACTGCTTCTCAGCGACGTGCTGGGAACAGACAGCGACCTGGTCATGCGCCCCATTGAAGCGGACGTGGACCGTCAAATCCTCCATACAGCGGTTTCCCGCTTGGGGAGCCGGGAACGGGATATCATCTCCATGCGCTTCGGCTTGCGTGGTCAAAAAGAGCTGACACAAAAAGAAGTGGCTGACCGCCTGGGGATCTCACAATCCTATATCTCCCGCCTGGAAAAGCGAATTATCTCCCGCCTGAAGAGCGAGATCCTGAAGATTGGATAAGGGATGGCAGGCAGCAGAAAAAGCACTGGCAGAGACGTCTAAAAGGGAAGTCCGGCACATAGACATAGAGCAACAAGCTGTAATGATACGGAGGGGATCCAATTATGAACCAGACTACATCGATCTATCAGGATATGGCCGCAAGGACGGGAAACAGCGTTTATATCGGCGTTGTGGGACCGGTGCGCACAGGGAAATCCACCTTTATCAAGCGTTTTATGGAGACCCAGGTGATTCCCAATATCGATAATGTGTACCGCCGGGACAGGGCCAAGGATGAGCTTCCGCAAAGCGGGTCAGGCCGGACGATCATGACTGCCGAACCGAAGTTCGTTCCGGAGGAGGCTGTGGAGGTCAAGCTGGATGGGGGAACGTCATTCTCTGTTCGCCTCATCGACTGTGTCGGTTATATGGTGCCCGGAGCGGTGGGACAATTTGAGGATCTGGCGCCCCGCATGGTGATGACACCTTGGTACGACCATGAGATCCCCATGACAGAGGCGGCGGAGATCGGCACACGAAAAGTAATCACCGACCACTCCACAGTGGGGATCGTTGTGACGACAGACGGGACCGTGACGGAGATCCCGCGGGAGGATTATCTGGAGGCGGAGGAGCGGGTCATCCGGGAACTGCAAGAGATCGGAAAGCCATTCATCGTCCTGCTGAATTCTCAGGAACCGGAGAGCGCCAGAGCGCAGGCGATCGCAGGAGAGATCGGACAGAAATATGCGGTCAAGTGCATACCGGTAAATTGCCTGGAACTGGATGAAAAAACAGTCGGTGAGCTGATCGGAAGCCTTCTCTATGAGTTTCCTCTGTTGGAACTGGATCTCTTCCTGCCTGCCTGGATGGATGCGCTGCCGATGGATCATCCGATGCGCAGCAAGCTCTATCAGACGATCCGGGAACAGACGCGTCAGCTACACCACATTCGGGAATTGGACAGTTGTCTGGGAAAACTGGCGGCAGAGGAGAACGTGGGGGCGGCCAATCTACAGTCCGTTGACTTGGGTACCGGAGTGGCGACAGCCGAGATCGTCATGCCGCGCAAGCTCTTCTATCAGACACTCAGCGAGCGCTCCGGCCTACGCGTATCCGATGACGGAGATCTGATGGAGCAGTTGACAGAGCTGGCCGCTGTCAAGTCAGAATATGACAAGGTGGCAGAGGCGCTGCATGATGCCCGTGAGAAAGGGTACGGGATCGTCATGCCCAGCGTGGAGGAGCTGGATCTGGAGGATCCGGAAATTGTTCGGCAGGGAGGACGCTACGGTGTCCGCATGAGGGCCAGCGCACCATCCATCCACATGATCCGGGCAGATATAGAGACTACTGTTTCTCCCATCGTTGGGAACGAAAAGCAATCCGAGGATATGGTAAACTATCTGCTGCAGGAGTTTGAAGGCGACACCAGTAAAATCTGGCAATCCAATATTTTCGGCCGCAGCTTTCACGAGATCGTGGGGGACGATCTCCAGGCAAAGCTGAAGAGGATGCCGGAGGACGCACAGCAAAAGCTTCGCAACGCCCTGGAACGGATTATCAACGAGGGAAGCGGAAGCTTGATCTGCATTATCCTGTAAAGGATCTATCCTTTTCATCAAATAGCACAGGGACTGAAACAACAGCCCCTGTGTTTTTTGTTGCGTTATTACCAAACGCATGATAGAATAGAGAAAAAATGGGGGAGGATGGACTATGCTGCTGGCAATTGACGTAGGAAACTCCAATATTTCAGTAGGGCTCTTTGATGACATGCGGGAATTGAAATTCCTGGCATCCGTCGACACAGATAGCCGAAAGACAGCGGATCAGATCAGCATCGATCTGATGAACATTTTTGCCCTGTATCATTATGACCTCAAGGATGTGACAGGAGCAATCTTTTCCAGTGTTGTGCCGCCTATGAATTTTATGCTGTCCAAGGCGTTGACGCGGCTGTTAGGCAAAGCGCCGATGGAAGTGGGGCCGGGTATCCGCACAGGACTCAATATCCGGATGGAGAACCACAATCAGCTGGGCGCCGATCTGGTGACCAACGCTGTGGCGGCACTGGTGAAATATCCCGCGCCAATCGTCCTCATTGATATGGGCACCGCCACCACGATCTCCTACATCTCCTCCAAACGGACGTATGAGGGCGGGCTGATGTTCCCGGGCGTCTATCTGTCGCTGGACGCACTGTCAGAACGGGCGGCTCAGTTGCCGGACATCTCCCTGCAACACCCGAAAAACCTGATTGGGAAGAATACCGAAGACTGCATGAAAAACGGCATTGTCTATGGAACAGCCGGCATGCTGGATGGGATCATTGACCGCATTCGCGATATGAATCCGACAGAGGAGTTGACCGTTGTTGCGACGGGATCTCCGGCTCCTGTCATCGTCAGACATTGCCGGAATCAGGTGATCTATGACAAATATTTGCTGATGGAGGGCCTCTGGGAGATCTATCAGCGCAATATGTAAACCATTTCATAAAAAGAGAGCTGCTGAACAATGTTCAGCAGCTCTCTTTTCGCAATTTGAGTTACTCTGCAAGGATCTTTTTCAGATGGCAGAAGCGGGGCAGTGAATCCACCTTCGGCAAATCGGGTTCACCCTGAATCAGGGGCAGTGCATACTCGATGAACTGATGGTTAATGCCATTGCCGGCCGCGTTGATCCATTCCCGGGGAATCTTCTTCTCTACGTTGGCCACATCCGTCAGGGGGATCAGCTTGGTCTTGCAGACATATTTGCCGCCGCGCATTTCCCGCTCAAAGCCAATCATGCGGTCACTGATGCCGTTAACAGCGTTTTCCACGGCGGCCTTGCCGGCCATAAAGGATTCCTCAATATCGGTGAGGGAGGCCAGGTGCGCACCGCAGCGCTGGAGCAAATTCAGCTCAATGCCGCGGACCTTGGCACCGGTTTCAGCCTTCAGAGTCTGAGCCAGAATGGCGGCCAGACCACCCAACTGGGCGTGGCCGAAGCCGTCGTTGGCGGCGACCTTCGCCTCGGAGACAAAGCTCCCGTCGGCGTAGTGGATGCCCTCGGAAACGGCGACGATGCAGTTGCCCTTTTCGGCGTATACCTTCTTGACATCCGCAATGAACTGGGCCATGTCAAAATCGGTCTCGGGAAGATAGATGAGATCAGGACCTGCGCCGTATTCACCGGCCAGGGCGGCGGCAGCGGTCAGCCAGCCGGCGTGGCGGCCCATAATCTCCATCACCACGATCATGCCGGTGTCATAGACGTGGGCATCCTGGTAGACTTCCATCATAGAGGTGGCAATATACTTGGCGGCAGAGGCATAGCCGGGGCAGTGATCGGTGCCGAACAGGTCGTTATCGATGGTCTTGGGCACGCCCATCACACGGCACTCATAGCCAACGGACTGCATATATTTGCTGATCTTGTTGCAGGTATCCATGGAGTCGTTGCCGCCGTTATAGAAAAAGTAACGGACATTATGCTTCTTGAAGACCTCCAAAATGCGCCTGTAGTCGGTGTCATCCACGGCGGGATCGGCAATCTTGTAGCGGCAGGAGCCCAGCGCAGAGGAGGGAGTATATTTCATCAGGCGCAGTTCCTCCGGATCCTCCAGACCCATGTCAAACAACCGGTCATTCAACACGCCCTTGATGCCATGTTCAGCGCCTAGCACCTGGGTAATTGCACCGGACTTCAGCGCCGTATCGATCACACCGTAAGCACTGGCGTTGATTACGGAAGTCGGTCCGCCGGACTGACCGATGATGCAGGCTCCCTTAAGTTCCTTCATATCAGATTACCTCCAAGAAGATATTTTATGGCACAAAGATCCCATATGCCACCATTATACAAGCATATTTTACCATGAGTTTTTTTTGGTGTAAACCGCTTTCTACTTGCAAAGCCTGAAAAATGTGGTACAATAGATATATAGAACTTGTACCAATCATTCCGTACAAAATTTGGATGAAGGAGAATGAAATATGCCACTGGTAACTTCCAAAGAGATGTTTGAAAAGGCCTATCATGGTGGTTATGCCATCGGCGCTTTCAATGTCAACAACATGGAAATCGTGCAGGGTATTACCGAGGCTGCGGCTGATCTGAAGGCCCCTCTGATCCTGCAGGTGTCCAAGGGCGCCCGTGCCTATGCCAATCACACCTATCTCATGAAGCTGGTGGAGGCTGCCGTCATCGAGACCGGCCTGCCCATTGTGCTGCACCTGGACCACGGTGACAGCTTTGAGACCTGCAAGAGCTGCATTGACGGTGGCTTTACCTCCGTGATGATCGATGCCTCCAGCAAACCCTTTGAGGAGAATATCGCCATCACCCGCCAGGTGGTGGAATATGCTCACGACCACGGCGTTGTGGTTGAGGCGGAGCTGGGTACTCTGGCCGGCGTGGAGGACGAGGTGAAGGTCTCTGCTGCGGATTCCTCCTATACCCACCCTGAAGAGGTGGAGGAGTTTGTCTCCCGTACCGGCTGCGATTCCCTGGCCATTGCCATCGGCACCAGCCACGGCGCCTATAAGTTTACCGCCGCTCAGTGCACCCGCAATGAGCAGGGTATCCTGGTTCCGCCTCCGCTGCGCTTCGACGTGCTGGAAGAGGTCTCCCGGCGTCTTCCCGGTTTCCCCATTGTGCTCCACGGATCTTCCTCTGTGCCACAGGAGTTCGTGAAGATGATCAACGAGAACGGCGGTAACATGCCCGACGCCGTGGGTATTCCAGAGGAGCAGCTCCGCAAGGCCGCTACCATGTCCGTCTGCAAGATCAACATCGACTCCGATCTGCGTCTGGCTATGACGGCCACCATCCGCAAGTACTTCAATGAGCATCCGGATCATTTTGATCCTCGCCAGTACCTGAAGCCCGCCCGTGCCGCCATTAAGGCCATGGTCGCTCACAAGATCGTGGACGTTCTGGGCTGCGACGGAAAGGCGTTCTGATTGCCCAAACAAAGAGAACCGTGTGGATCTTCAGATCCACACGGTTCTTTATGCACGGGGGGGGGGAGAGGAGGCTTATCTCCCGAACAGGCCGCCCAACAGGCTGCCAAGCAGACTGGGCTTCTGCTGCGGCTTGGCCTGCTGTGTGCCGCCCAGCAGACCGGTCAGCAGGCTGGCCATATCCAGGCCCTGCATCATGTTGGTGGCGTTGGAACTCAGCAGGGAGGGGGATGCGTTGGCGTTGTTGGAGCCAAGCTGCTGGCCCAGCAGGCTCATCAGCAGGGGAGCGGCAGCAGCGAGGATATTGCCGGTATTCTGGTTGTTGACGCCGGTCTGCTGGGAGATCATGCTCAGAGCATTGTTGTTATTGAGGCCCAGCAGGTGGCCGATGATTTTACCGCCATCAATCAGATCCACACCCTGCAGGAAGGAGGACACATTGCTGGTATTCTGCTGGCCATGGCTGAACAGAGCGTTGCCAAAGCTGGCGGCAGTGTTGGCATTTTGGGACTGTGCCTGGGCGCCGCTGAGAAGCAGGGGAAGAGCTGCGCTCAGAACACTTCTGGTATCTTCGCTGCTGGTATGGGTGACCTGGCTGATGCCGTCCAGACTGTCACTGCTCATCAGCGTACTGATCAGAGAATTCATATCCATAGTTGGTCTCTCCTTAATTAAATATTTGCGGGATCTTTGTCTATATTATAGGCCACATGTCGGAAAAATGTCAATGTAGTGAGGTAAAATCCTGCCGAAAAAAAAGTATTGTGAAAACGGGAAAAACAAGTATAATGAAAACAAGATAGACCGCAACGTATGTACGATAGGAGGAATTCACATGGCAGAAAAAAAACAACATAAAATCGTTTCCGCATCCACCGGCGAGCAGGTTACGTCCAAGCCTGCCGGCGGCAAGAAGCCGGTTGTCCATGAGGCTGCACCTGTTGGCAATGCCAGCGGCTTGCGGATCGGTGCAGTGGTTCTTTGGGTGGTCGCGATTATCTTTGAGGTACTGGCCCTGTTGGTAGTACTTGGCAAGATCAATCTCCATTTCCTGCCCACCCTGTGGCAGCTGATTCTGCTGCTGGTGCTGGATCTGGCCTGCGTCATTATCGGTGCCCAGCTCTGGAAGAAGGCAAACCATATCAAGCCCGCCTCAGAGAAAAATCCGCTCAAGTTCTGGCTGTGGAATAACATGGGCGTTGTTGCCTGCGTCGTTGCCTTTGTGCCCATCATCATCCTGATGCTGACCAACAAGGATCTGGACAAGAAGACCAAGGCTATTGCCACGGTGGTGGCTGTCATCGCGCTGCTGATCGGCGGCGTTGCCAGTTATGACTTCAACCCGGTCTCCCAGGAGCAGCAGCAGGCCGCCATCAGTGCGCTTGGCGATGAGATGGTGTACTGGGCGCCCTTTGGCCATGTCTACCATACCCATGAGGATTGCGGCGCGCTGAACCGCAGCGATGAGCTGACCGTGGGTACCGTGGAGCAGGCCATTGCTGCCAACCGGACCCGGCTGTGTTCCTTCTGCGCCAAGCGCGATGAGATTACCGGCGTTGTCACCGATGACGTGGACGTGAGCGACTATACCGTTGAGGAGACGGTGGATCCCGCCGCCTAAATCAGTGCTTAAACAAAAAAGAGCGAGGCATGATGCCTCGCTCTTTTTGTCACTCTTACAGAGTCTCTTTGATCTTCGCGGCGATCTGATCTGCCGTGAGACCGTATTCCCGCAACACATCGGCCGCCTTGCCTGACTGACCGAACTGATCGTTAACGCCGATCTTACGGAATTTGCAGTTGATTTTGCCCATCAACACGTCAGCCACGGCGTCGCCAAGGCCGCCAATTACACTGTGCTCCTCCACTGTGACCACATTGCCGCACTTTTCGGCGTATTCTGTCACGCAGGCAGCGTCAATGGGCTTAATGGTGTGCATGTTAATGACACTAATCTCAATGCCGTCAGCGGCCAGAAGCTTGGCCGCCTCCAGCACCTCATACACCATCAGACCACAGGCGAACACCGCGGCGTCCTTGCCCTCACGCAGGATGTTGGCTTTGCCGATTTCAAAGGGATAGTCCTCCTCAAAGACAGGCGTTGCCAAGCGAGCCAGGCGCATGTAAGCGGGACCTTTGAATTTGGCCAGGGCAAAGGTGGCCTTTCGCGCCTCCTTGGCGTCGGCAGGTACGATGACCGTCATACCGGGGATCAGACGCATCAGGCCAATATCCTCGATGGCCTGGTGGCTGCCGCCGTCCTCACCGACGGAAACGCCGGCGTGGGAGCAGCAGATTTTCACATTGAATCTGGGATAGGCGATGGAATTGCGAATCTGCTCATAAGCACGGCCGGCACCGAACAGAGCGAAGGTGGAGCAGAAGGGGACCAGCCCCATGGTGGAAAGGCCGGCGCCGATATTCATCATATTTGCCTCAGCAATGCCGCAGTCAAAAAAGCGTTCGGGATAGGCAGCCTTAAAATGCTTGGTCATCGTCGCGCTGGCCAGATCGGCATCCAGAACGACAACTTTATCGTTGACGGCACCCAACTCTACCAGGGCCTTGCCGTATGCTTCGCGGGTTGCGATCTTCTCACTCATGGTCTCAATCCTCCAATTCCTTCAAAGCCTGCTGACGCTGTTCGGCATTGGGCGCCTTTCCGTGCCAGCCAACCTGGTTTTCCATAAAAGACACGCCCTTGCCCTTGACTGTATGAGCCAGGATGCACTTGGGTTTATCGGACACAGGAGTGCTCAGTGCGTCCTCAATGGCGTCCAAATCATGGCCGTCGATCTCAAAGAGCTCAAATCCGAAGGCGCGGAGCTTGGACGGGAGATCTCCCAGGGACATGACCTCATCATTGGTGCCGTCGATCTGCAGCCCGTTGTTGTCAATGATAATAGTCAGATTGTCCAGCTTGTGGTGAGCGGCAGCCATAAAGGCCTCCCAGATCTGCCCCTCCTGGCACTCGCCATCGCCCAACAGAGCGTAGACTCGGGTGTCCTTGCCCTGGATCTTGGCACCGAGAGCCATACCAACGGCGATAGAGCAGCCCTGACCCAGAGAGCCGGTGGAGGCGTCTACGCCGGGTACCTTCTTGCAGTCGGGATGGCCCTGCAGGATGGAGTGAAGTTGGCGGAAATTTCTGAACTCATCCCGACTAATGAATCCCATCTCAGCAAGGATGCCGTAGTAGCAGGGGGCGGCGTGGCCTTTGCTCAGTACGAACCGATCCCTATCCGGGGCATCCGGATTCTTGGGATCTACGCGCATATGGTTATAAAATACGCTTGTCAGCAGTTCGACAGCTGACAGTGAGCCGCCGGGATGGCCGCTGCCGGCATTGGCCGTCATCTCAATGATGTCGCGGCGAACCTGCCGGCATACTTTGGAAAGATCTTTTGTGTTCATAAAAACCTCCGCTCAATTGTTAATATAAACAAGGGTATAGTATTTCGGGTAAAATGTCAATAAAACAAACTCACTCCTGCTCGGTTACTTTTCCTTTCTGCTTTACGTGGGAGAGGGGATTGGCCCGAGCCGCCACGCGAAGGGCCTCATTGTCAACATGGGTATAGATTTCCGTTGTGTTCAGATGCTCATGTCCCAGCACCTCTTGAACGGCTTTTACGTCGACACCGTTTTGCAGCATCAGCGTGGCGGCGGTGTGCCGCAGCTTGTGGGAGGAATACTGTGTGCTGTCCAATCCGGCCATAGCGAGGTGTTTTTTGACCAAAGCATGGACCGTAGAGCGGCTGATCCGCTTATTTTGGCTGGAGAGAAACAGAGCCTCCTGATCCCGACCCGATATGGGTCGGCGAACAGCCAGATAATTGGCCAATGCGTCTTTGCATGCCTGGTTCAGGTAGACAACACGGACCTTATTGCCTTTTCCAAGCACCCGAAGGGCATCATCATGGATGTCATTGCGATTGAGTCCAATGAGCTCCGATATACGCAGGCCGCAGTTCAAAAACAGCGTCAAAATACAGTAATCCCGCTCGCGATGGGGCCCGTCCACAGCGTCCAGAAGGGAAAGGGACTCATCCAAGGTAAGATAGCGGGGGAGTGATTTCATGGTCTTGGGCGTATCGATATCCTTGCAGGGATTTTCCTCCAAAAGGTGCATTTTGTTGCAAATATAGTTATAAAATGAGCGAATTGTAGCCAATTTGCGAGCTCTCGAGGCGGCATTCAACCCTTTGTTAGAAAATTCACTATTCTGATGCGTGGTACGATCACGGCTCAAATAGGTCATATAGCCATAGATATCGGTCAAAGTGATGGACGCAACGAAGGAAAGATCAACATCCAGAATGCTGATTTTATCCAGACTGCAATCCTGCAACAGAGGATCACGAATCCATTTCATATAACGGAAAAAGTTGCGCATATCCAGAAAATACTCGTCAACTGTGCGACGGGAGTGTGCCTTGATCGTCTCATGGTATGCAAGAAAATCCAACAGGATCTTAGGAGACTCGGTTCGATAATTATTTGCCATAAACAGCAGGAACAACATAAGAAAGATGGAGAATAGAAAACATATGGCTGCCGACGGATAAGCATAGCAGCGGGTTTAGCTACAGCCTTTGATCCGGATAGCGCCACAGAATATAGCAAATAGGGGTCGAATGGGTGGATATTCCTTGTTTTCAGCCAAAACTCCTCTTCCACATTGAACAAAATTTTTATTTTGTTCAATCATTTATATGCCCTGAAAACCTCCTCTCTTTTGAATGAAAGCTGACGTTTGTCATAAAAGCACATCCTTTGCACATAATGAACGGCAAGGAGTGTGAATCGATTATGAATTACATCCCCTGTACGGACGACTGCCGGTATCAAGTGGATGGAATGTGTACGTTAGATCATTGTGCCTCACCTGGATCCCCCGGGTTAGGTCATCCGTGTGTCCACTATTTGCCATTCAACTCTGCGCCAGCAGCTTCAGCGCCTGACCAATATTGTCCACCGGAAACAGCGCCAGACGGGACAGATCCTTAATCTCGCGGATTCGATTGGCCGGTACGATACACTTGGTAAAGCCCAGCCGTTCAATTTCAGAGAGCCGCTGCTCCAGATGACTGATGCTGCGTACTTCGCCGGATAGTCCCACCTCCCCGATCGCCGCCATATCGTTGGGCACAGGCTTGTCCAGATAGCTGGATGCAATCGCCACCACTGCAGCCAGATCCGCAGCGGGATCTTCCAACGTCAATCCACCTATAATATTAAGGTATGCATCGCATTGGGACAGTTTCAGACTGCCTCTTTTCTCCAGAACTGCCAGGAGCATCGACGCTCGGCTATAATCAAAGCCATTGCTGCTGCGAAGTGGTTTGCTGCCGGCAGATGGCGCGATCAAGGCCTGGACCTCCGCCAGAATGGGACGTGCCCCCTCCATTGCGCAGGTCACACATGTGCCGGGAGCATCCTTTGGACGACCGGAAAGCAGCATCTCCGAAGGGTTTTCAACCTCCTTCAGGCCAGAGTCAAGCATCTCGAAGACACCGATCTCGTTAGTAGCTCCGAAACGATTTTTGGCTGCCCGCAGAATCCGATACGACATATGCTGATCGCCCTCAAAATAGAGCACACAATCCACCATATGTTCCAGCACTTTCGGCCCGGCGATAGAGCCTTCTTTATTGACATGGCCGATCACAAAAATGGTGATCCCCTGCCCTTTTGCCAACTGCATCAGAGCCATGGTGCAGTCCTTTACCTGTCCCACGCCACCGGCCGGTGAATCCAACTCCTCGTTATAAAGAGTTTGGATAGAGTCGATAATCAGTACATCCGGATTCTCGTTTTCAACGCAGTTCAATACATCGCCCAGGCAGGTTTCGGAAAGCACAAACAGATTCTGACTCTCGACCTGCAGACGCCGCGCCCGCATCTTCAACTGACGCGTGGATTCCTCGCCAGAAACGTACAGGACCTTTGCAAATCCACCGAGTTCCTTGCAGATCTGCAACATCAACGTGGACTTTCCAATACCGGGCGAACCGCCGACCAGAACCAATGAGCCCTTAACCGCGCCGCCCCCTAAAACACGGTCCAATTCACCCATGCCGGTAGAAAAACGTACCTCATTGTCCGTTTCAATATCTGTAATGCCAATAGCCTTTACAGATTTTGCGCGAGAAGGATTTCTCCCAACCTTCGATGAGTGTTCTGCCGGCTGTTCCACAAGTGAATTCCACGCACCGCAGCTGGGACAGCGCCCAGCCCAGCGAAGACTCTCGTTCCCGCACTCTGTGCAATAATAAGCTGTCTTACTCCTCATAAGTGCTCCCGATTTCCTTCGTATCAAATTCCATATATCCGGCTGAAATGGCCACGGCGATCCGTGTCTGATAGGCCGGCTCCTGCAGACTTTTGCTTTCTTGAGGATTGCTCAGAAAGCCGCATTCCACAAGGATGGCCGGCTGTCGGGACTCCTTCATCAAATAGATCGTGCTGTCAATCGCTGTGACCGGCCTTTCATCATTTCCATTGACGGCCTGATTCAGCGCCGCCTGTACAGATGTTCCCGCCTGAGCCGCAGGCTGGATGGTATTGTAAAACACCTTTGCTCCGTGCACCTTTGGGTGAGTCGGAAGACTGTTTTGATGGATGCTGATCACAAAGGCGTTCTCTGTGCTGTTGATCAGTGCTGCCCGGTTTTTTAGGTCGGAAACCTTCTTCTCCCGCAGGGTTGCGGCGTCGGGAGAATAGACAGCCCCCTCCCCTTCCCGGGTCAAAAGCGTGTCATATCCCAAAAAGGTCAGGATCCCCTGCAGGCGTTTTGTGATCTGCAGGTTGATGCCGCTCTCCGGTGTGCCGTCAGCGGCCACAGCGCCGCCATCCTCTCCGCCGTGCCCGGCGTCCAGAATCACGACGGCGTTTTCTGTATCCGCAAATACATGGACTGGAGCGCACAGGAGTACCAAAGCGGCCAAAACGGTGAGGGAATAAACAATTTTTGAATTCTGAAAAAACATAGTCGGCTCCCCTTTCGGGTTAGCCTATGCCTAATTTTTTACTGATATGATTATATCACAAGCCGACACGAAATAAAAGACCTCCGACAAAAGTCAGAGGTCTTTTTGCTGATGATACTACCGGTCGAAGGATGGATTGAGATAATAGATGTTCTTCTCGTTCATCCGATCCTTGGCCAGACGCAGGCCCTCACCAAAGCGCTGGAAGTGGACGATTTCTCTGGCCCGCAGGAATTTGATGGCATCATTTACGTCGGGGTCGTCACTCAGGCGCAGGATATTGTCATAGGTGACGCGGGCCTTCTGCTCAGCTGCCAGGTCCTCTGTCAGGTCGGCGATCAGATCGCCTTTGACCTGCATGGAGGCAGCGCTCCAGGGGAAGCCGGAAGCCGCAGTGGGATAGACGCCGGCGGTATGGTCAACAAAGTAGGCGTCAAATCCAGCGGTGCGGATCTGATCATCCGACAGATCACGGGTCAACTGATGAACAATGGCCCCGATCATCTCCAAATGTCCCAGCTCCTCCGTACCGATGTCGGTCAGCAGTCCCTTCAGCTCGGGATACGGCATGGAATATCGCTGGCTCAGATAGCGCAGCGAGGCACCCAACTCGCCATCGGGCCCACCGTATATCAATATACTATGAAAATGTCCCCAGAGGATTATCTCCTCCGGGGGCATTTTTTCTTGACCTATAGTTGACTCAGCACAGCAGCTGCGCCCAGGTGGCGGCGCCGACGATGCCGTCCACCGTCAGACCACGGCTGCGCTGGTAGGCCCGGACAGCGTTGTAGGTGCCCTGGCCAAAGATTCCGTCCTCCGTCAGGTGTGCGTTGTTGTACTTGTTGAGCAGGATCTGCAGCGTGCGTACATAGCCGCTGTTGCTGCCCTGCCGCAGGATCGGCAGAGACACGCTGCACAGCTCCGGCGCGGCGGGCTTGTCATAGGGGTCCACGAACTTGACGCCGAAGTATCTGCACATACCGCGGGCGGTCGCCTCGGCCACCTGCCGCAGGTGGTTGTGGAACCACCGGGCGTCTGCCTCATTGTCGTGGAACACGTGTTCCTCGTAGACAGCGGGGGCGGTGGTCTTCCGAAGCTCATAGAGGTCGGACCGGGGGATCAGCGTGATGCTCTGATCATAGATCTTCCGGCGCTCCTCGATGATGCACTCCGCCGCCTTGCGGCCCTTCTCACTGCCGGGGTAGATCATCGGGTGGTAGCCCCTGGCGCTGCCGTTGGAGCTGGCGTTGGTGTGACTGATGTAGTGCAGGTCGGCGCCCCAGGCGTTGCTCTCCGCCACGGCGTTGATCATCATCTGGTCACCGTTTCCAGCCGTCTTGGCAATGCGGCGAGGACCGCGCTTATACTCGATCCCGCACGCCTTCAGATACACCACCAGCTCGTCCAGGTACTCGTTGTTGTGCTTGTTCTCGTCGCAGCCGGGGATGGCGCAGACGTTGTTGTAGTGGTACGGAGGCGACAGATAGACCTTAGGCATTATCCTCGTCCTCCCCCGGATACAGCTCCTCGCGCAGTTTGTTGGCCTCCTGTGCCATCTTGGCATAGCAAGCCTCGTTGTCCTGCGCCTTCTGCTCCATCTCCACCTCCGGCAGGCCGGCCACGCTGGTCAGCAGAGACAGAATGCCTGCCAGCAGCGAGGCGCTGGCCACCATAGGCCAATCGATGTCGCTCATGACGGCGCCCACGCTGATCAGGGATACCGCTGCCTGGGCGACAGTACGAATGGCACGCACCAGCGCCGCCTTGATCCAAATTCTGGTCATGATAAAACCTCCTTATACTGCGGTCTTGTGTTCCAGGTCTGCGATCCGGTGGTTGATGACCTTGATCTGCTCCTCCACCACCGGCATCCGCCTGGCAAAATTGTTGTGTTCCCGGACCTCGCGTGTGAGGTCCTCCAGCCGCTGTGTCGTCACGGCCTGCGATGTGGTGAGGCTGGCGTCCGCTTTCTCCTGCTGCAGTTCTAACTGGTGGATCAGGTCCTTCCGGCTGGCTCGGCTCTGCAGCCACACGGCGAGGATGGTGGCCAGCGCCCCAATGATGGACACCCAAATCTCGATCATGCGCCGTTCACCTCATCCCACCCATAGACTCCGGGTTCCCACACGTTGTTGTCCACGGCGGACACCCATACCTTGTCGTTGTGCCGGACCTTATCGCCTTTCATATACGGATTGGTGCTGTCCGGCTGCTCCCATTCGGGGATCTCGCCGGGATCCGGGATTAGCACCCTGGCCCACAGGCTTGGCGCGTCAGCGGGAGTCCAGGTGTCCTGTGCCGCATGGCTCTGCAGGCACCGGTACAGCACGCCGCCATACCGCACCCGATCACCGGCGGCGTAGTCGGTGTTGGCCGCCCACACCGGGAACAACTCCACGGCCTCCAGAGCATCCTCGTCATCCAGAGAGGCTGACGCCTTCACGATCATCTGCCGCAGCTGCAGCGCCTTCTCTCTTGTGATCATTCAGTCTCACCTCCCAGGATGATCTCCAGCGCCTCCTCGGCGCTCATCTCCTCCGGAGGCAGCTCCACCGGCGTCCAGGTCTGGACAATGGCGGTTTCCTGCTCCTCCCAGCCGGATTCATAGGTATAGCCCTCCGGTGCCTCCGGCATCTCGGTGAACTCCACCGGCTTGTACCCGGCTGCGACATACTGCTCCCCCGTGGGATTCCACA
>CACZNU010000017.1 GCA_902782615.1 Oscillospiraceae bacterium
AAGTTGGTCATCATGCCGCCCAGCCAGCGGGCGTTGACATAGTACATGTTGCAGCGCAGGGCCTCGTCCTTGATGGCCTCCTGAGCCTGCTTCTTGGTACCCACGAACAGCAGGGACTGACCGGACTCGGACAGCTGGCGCACGAAGTTATAGGCCTCCTCCAGCTTCTTCACGGTCTTCTGCAGATCGATGATATAGATGCCGTTGCGCTCGGTGTAGATGTAGGGAGCCATCTTGGGGTTCCAGCGACGGGTCTGATGACCGAAGTGCACACCGGCCTCCAGCAGGGCCTTCATGGATACGACGTTCTGATTTGCCATGGTTTTTCATTTCTCCTTTTGTTTTAGTTTGTACCTCCAGCACCTTCATCCCACCGGCCAACCGATAAGCGGCACCGACCGAAAGTCAGGAGCTGTGCGGAATGCTGAAATATAATACCACAAGCAGTTGTGGAATGCAAGGAAAGTTTTTGCATTTTTTCATGTTTTTATACCGCTTTTCCCGGCTTTTTCAGAATCTTCCGCGCCGTTTCCGGTCTTGCGGACCGTCCCGGCGCTGGAAGGGTTTATCAATGAGAATGATATCGTCGCCGAACCGCTGGATACAGTCCCAGGGGATGTAGAAATCCTCCCCCCGTCCGAACAGGCCGAAGAACCGGCAAGGGCCGAAGACGATGATGGCCTTGACCTCTCCCTCCGGGATCTTCAGCTCCAGATCCCCCACGTATCCCAGACGGCAGCCGTCACAGATATTGATGACCTCCTTGCGACGCAGGATTGAAAACCGATTCACCATATAATCCACCTCGGTAGGACTCTATGAAATCTCCAGGCCGTCCTATTCCTCCGTATGCAGCAGAAAACCGGGGCAAAGCCCCGGTTTTGTCCGTATTA
Source organism: Oscillospiraceae bacterium (assembly GCA_902782615.1). Lineage (GTDB taxonomy): Bacteria > Bacillota > Clostridia > Oscillospirales > Oscillospiraceae > Vescimonas. The sequence goes on from CACZNU010000017.1 coordinate 894, forward strand.
CGCGTGAATCCAATAAATCACATAGCACTCCATCATATCGCCCCGGTAGAGAAAGATGTTCTCCCCCATCTCGATGTGTTTGCCAAAGAGCAGGTCCGGAATGAACAGTCGGGCTGTGGTGCGCCGCTCTCCCCGCAAAGTCAGGCCTTCCGGCGTGGGGTTCTCATGGAGCATAGTGGCAGCCTCCCCAAGCCCCGGCAGACGCAACTGGACTTCCAGCCGGTGCAGGTCCTTCTCGGCGTTGATATAGACCAGATTGTCCTCGTCACGAAACCAGTTGATATTCATATGAGCCTCCCTCACCTGTTCTTCCTGGCCAGCTCCGCCAGCTCGGGGTACTTGCTGATAATGTAGGAATAGCTGCTGCGCCGGTGGGGTACCAGACAGTTGCTGCAGTCCTTGTGCCCGTTCTCCAGATAGACGAAGTTGCCGCCGCACTTGCTGCCCAGGGTGTAGAGGGGGCAGTAGCAGAACAGACAGTTGAAGTTCTCCGGATCGTCTGTCTTGTGACAGGGAAAGAATTCACAGGCCCTGTGCTGGGTAAAGGAATAGTTGCACTCCTCCGGCTTCTTGTTTCTCCAATCGTTGCTCATGGCTGAATCCTCCTCCAATTCCGTGTATGTGGCCTTGCGGCTCACCGTGTTGATCTTCAGTTCATATCCCCGTCCCGGTCGGGGCTGCCAGTCGTAGCGGCTTCGTCCCTCATCGGGAAACCATGCCGCCATGATGGCGGCGATGACTCCGCCGTGGGTGACAATCACCGCGTCTCTCCCGGCGGCTACCACCGCGTCAAAGGCGTGCAGTACCCGCGCCGTCATCTGCTCCCCGCTCTCACCGCCGGGGGGCACGTTTTTCTCATTGTTCCCGGTGAGCCAGGCCTGGTAAGCCGGATCGTCCTTCAGTTCCTTGTAGCTGTGCATCTCAAAGATACCGAAGTCGATCTCCCGAAAATCCGGGATTACCTCCCGATTCACGCTGCCGAAAATCATGGTCATCGTCTCGTCGCAGCGGCGCATTCCGCTGGTGATGAACCTCGCGCCATGGGCCACCGTATAGCGTACGCTTTTCAGTTCTTCCCGGCCATGATCCGACAGGGGCAGATCGGTGCTGCCGCAGTAGAGGCGGCGCTCGTTGGCCTCGGTCATGCCGTGGCGAATCAGCCAGATCTTCATTTCAGTCTCTGCTCCAATCCGCAGAAAATGCGGCTCACACGTGCTGCATTCTTCGCCAGATACTGGCACAGGCGGCCCGTCTCGTTGCGCCAGAGGCGCAGCTCGGCGCTCATGGGCACCACGCCGCAGGAGATGTCGCCGCAGATCAAAATGCTGTTCCGACACAGCTCCTCACGGCCCACAAAATACGCCACAGGGTCCTTCTCCGCCTGCACACAGGCCAGGGTAAACTCCTCCAGCCGGTCAACGCACCGCCGGGAGAAATCGATCTCCACTCCCTGACAGGTGAAAACATCCTCCTCCGCCAGGCTGTACGTCTCTTTCGCAAAATCCAGCTTACCCTGCCAGGCGCCGCCGATGATCAAAACCATAGTCCAATTCTCCTATATCAACGCAATCGCCGCGACGCCGCAGAGCTCCGCCACAGTCAGGGCGTAACCGGCAATATCGCCGTTCATGCCCCCCAGGGAGCGATAGCCCCGCAGCAGGGCCAGACCATAGCCTGCCGCCTCGATGACCAGAGCAAAGCCGCTCCAGCCGCTCATCACAAAACCAACAGCCAGCGCAGCTGCCAGCATCACCAGCAGCGTAGCGGCATGGCCCCGGTTGATCTGCTGCGCGGCATACTGGCTGGTGGACATTGACGGCAGCAGGGTCACGGCCAAGGCGCTGCCGCAGCGGCTTACCACCGGTACCAGGATCAACAATCGCAGGTCCCCCTGTCCCACGGAGAAAAAGCTGTAGCCAGCCAGAAACAGTACCATGCAGCCAACCACAGCAAAGGAGCCCACATGGGAATCCTTCAAGATCTCGCGCCGCCGCTCTTTGCCAGCGCAGGAACGCACCGCATCCACCACGTCCATGAAGCCGTCCAGATGAATAGCGCCGGTAACGACATAGGGATAGACGCAGAGCACCAGGGCAATAACCGGCATGGGTGCATGAAAATGGGTCACAAGCCAACCCATACCATACCAGATGGCACCCAACTCCAGGCCCAACACCGGCAGGAACAGCAGCATCAGCGGCCGGGCCTTCTCCTCCCAGACACGCCAGAGGCTGGGGATGGCGCAGAACATACTGCGGCACATGGCCCATGCCTGCAGATACCGTTTCATTCCGGCAATCCCCCTTTGTAGATGATCTGTTGTCCCGCGGCCATCTCAATGACAGTGTCGCACACCCGGGCCAGCGTCCGGTCCACGCGGGCCAAACCCTTCCGATAGAGCTCGGTGACTTCGTCATAGCGGGCGGCGTCGCAGTAAATACCGTCGCTGACGATGACGGCGTTTTTCACAGATTGTACGAACACCGCCAACTCCCGGGCACACCGCTCCCCGGCCTGCTCGTCCACCGTGCCGTCATGGAACATCTCGTTCATCAACAGAGCCGTGGCGCTGTCCAGCAAAAAGCTGCCATTACAGTCCACACGGTCCAGACAGGACAGGATGTCGCGGCCGCATTCCACCGTCTGAAAGCCCAGGCCGTCCCGGTCCGCCACGTGGCGGCGGATGCGGTCCCGGTCTTCTTCATCCACGGGGATCATGGTGGCCACATAGTAATGCGCGCCGCCATCAGCCAGCCGCACGGCCAGATCCTGGGCCAGGCCGGATTTGCCGCTTTTTGCGCCGCCGGAGATAAACACCGTCATGCCTGTTCCTCCACCGTAAACTGGTCACCCTTGCGGATGGGCTCCAAGTAGTCGTCGTTGATACCGGCCTGGTCAAAGGTGGCCATATCATTGATGATAGCGCAGGCCGCCTCCAGCACCTGAAAGGCCAACGGGCAGCCGCTGCCCTCCCCCAAGCGCATGCCCAGGAGGAACAGGGGCTTGAGGTCCATGGCCTCCATAGCCAGACGATAGCCGATCTCAAAGGAGGCGTGGCTGGGCACCAAATAGGCTCGGACCTCCGGGCAAAGCCGGACGGCGCACAGAGCGGCCACAGCAGAGATGAAGCCGTCGATGACCACTGGACGCCGGCTGGCTGCCGCGCCCAGAAAGGCGCCGCACATGGCGGCGATATCGAAGCCGCCCACCTTGCTCACCACATCCACCACATCACAGGGATCAGGGTGATTGATCTCAATGGCCCGGCGGATCACCTGCTTCTTCTTGGCGAAACTCTCGTCAGTGATGCCGCCGCCGCGACCGGTAACCGTCTCCACGTTGGCGTCCAGCAGCACCGACAGCACTGCCGATGATGTGGCGGTGTTTCCGATGCCCATCTCCCCGATGCCCAGTACGTCTGCCGGGGTATCGCAGGCCAGGTCATATCCGATTTGAATGGCGCGGAGCGCTTGGTCTCGGGTCATGGCGGGGCCTCGGGCCATATTGGCTGTGCCGTAGGCGATCTTCCGGTTCAATACGGCACTCTCCCGGATATCGGCATTAACACCTACGTCGCAAACGGTGATGCCGCAGCCGAAGTGTCGGGCCAGCACCGATGCGCCGGTCTTGGCCCGTGTCAGATTGATCGTCTGCATCAGCGTCACCGACTGAGGCGCACTGGCCACGCCCTCTGCCACCACACCGTTATCCGCGGCGAATACCAGCAGATGCTTCTTTTCGATATGGTTGTCCACCCGGCCGGTGATGCCGGCCAGTTGAACGGACAGCTCCTCCAGTCTGCCCAGGCTGCCGGGCGGTTTGGCCAACTGGGCCTGCCGGCGGCGGGCGGCGCCCATGGCCATCTCATCCGGCGGTGTGATACGGCGCAGCAAATCTACTAAAACTTGTTCCATTGACTATCCTTCCGTTAATTATAGCCGTCAAGTATTATTACTTGTCAGCTCGGCCTTTCCCTATCTCTTTCCCGCGCTGGGCGGATAATAACAATCTCACCCTTTCATTATACGGGATGCACTGTAAAAGTCAAGAATCATTCCCCCATTCTCCCTGCCGTCGAATCCGCGCTCTTTTTGTCCCGCTGTATAAGCCGCCTTTACCCGGGAAATACTCTTCTTCAGTCAAATGAGGAGGCGGGATCATGCGGGGCAAGGTGGAAATCTGCGGTGTGGACACCGCGAAGCTGCAGGTATTGAAGAACGATGAGATGATGGATCTTCTCCGACGCAGTCAGGCCGGAGACAATGCCGCCCGGGAACAGCTGATCTGCGGCAATCTTCGACTGGTGCTGTCAGTGATCCAGCGCTTTGTCAACCGCTGTCCCAACGTAGACGATCTCTTCCAGGTGGGGTGCATCGGCCTCATGAAGGCCATCGATAACTTTGACGTGAACCAATGCGTCCGGTTTTCCACCTATGGCGTACCCATGATCGTGGGCGAGATCCGACGTTATCTCCGGGACAACAGCTCTGTCCGGGTCAGCCGCAGTATGCGGGATACCGCGTACAAGGTTCTGCAGGCCCGGGAGAAGCTGGTTGCCCGGGAGCAGCGGGAACCCACCGTGGAGCAGATCGCCCGTTTTCTCGATATTCCGCGTGAGGATGTGGTACTGGCCATGGACGCCGTCGTGGACCCCATCTCCCTCTATGAGCCTATCTATTCCGAAGGCGGCGACTCCATGTGCGTCATGGACCAGGTCAGCGACGGCGGCTGCAGCGATGAGAACTGGATCGATCAGATCGTTCTGAAAGAGGCTGTCAATCGCCTGGGTTTGCGAGAACAACGGATCTTGGCCATGCGGTTTTACCAGGGCATGACCCAGATGGAGGTCTCCGCCCGCATTGGGATCTCCCAGGCACAGGTCAGCCGGCTGGAGAAAAGCGCTATCGCCAGGATTAAGGAGGCCCTTCAGGCACCCGGTGCATGATAGGTCTTGTCAAACCACTTCATATCGTGATAAAATGGGTCAAACCACTTGAAGAAAGGCGGCTTGACCCATGAAAACCGTTACACTCGGCAGCACCGGGATCGTCTCTCCCAAGAATGCTTTCGGTGCTCTGCCCATCCAGCGCGTCAGCGAGGACTACGCCGGCCGGCTCCTGCGCCGCGCCTACGAGGCGGGCTTCACCTTTTTTGACACAGCCAACATGTACACCGACAGCGAGAAAAAGATCGGTCTGGCCCTCCACGACGTGCGGGACAAGATCTACATCGCCACCAAGACCGGCGCCAGGGATGCGGAGACCTTCTGGAAGCATCTGAACAACAGTCTGGAGATGCTGCAGACTGACCACATTGATATCTATCAGTTTCACAATCCTCCCTTCTGTCCCAAGCCGGGCGACGGTACCGGGCTCTACGAGGCGGCCCTGGAGGCCAAGGCCCAGGGAAAGATCCGTCACATCGGCATCACCAACCACCGTCTGGCTGTGGCCCACGAGGCCATTGAGTCCGGGCTCTATGAGACGCTGCAGTTTCCCTTCTGCTACCTGGCAACGGAGAAGGACCTGGAGCTGGTGAGACTGTGCAAGGAGCACAACATGGGCTTCATCGCCATGAAGGGCCTGTCCGGTGGTCTGCTCAGTAACGCCGCTGCCTGCTACGCCTGGCTGGATCAGTTTGACAACGTGCTTCCCATCTGGGGCGTGCAGCGGGAGCACGAACTGGAGGAGTTCATCTCCTTTATGGACAATCCCCCCGTCATGGATGAAGAGATCACCGCCCTCATCGAGAAGGACCGCAAGGAGCTGGTAGGCAGCTTCTGTCGTTCCTGCGGTTACTGCATGCCCTGCCCCATGGGCATCGAAATCAACCAGTGCGCCCGCATGTCCCAGCTGATCCGCCGCAGCCCCTCCGCCCCTTACCTGACGCCGGAGTGGCAGGAGAAGATGATGCAGATCGAGCAGTGCATCCACTGCAATCAGTGTAAAGCTAAATGCCCTTACGGTCTCGATACACCGGAGCTTTTGCAGCAGAATCTGGCGGACTACAAGCGGATTCTCGCCGGCGAAGTGACGCTGTAAGACGGCAGGCAGGGGCGATCGTTCACCTCAGGACAGCAATTCAATGACAGACAGAAAAACCTCCGGCTGAACCGGAGGTTTTTCTATTCGATCAGCGATCCGGATCCATCTGGGCGATTCCGGCGTCCAGCCAGTCCTCCGCCTCCGGTGACAGATACGGGATCAGTTCCTTCACATACACCCAGGAGGTGGTGTAGGAATATCGCTTTCCTTCCGGGTTCACATAGGAGAGGAACAGGCCGTCAATCGCCGGTCCGCCGTAATCTCCCTTCACCTTGGCATACCAGATCTGCAGCGTGGCGCCGTCCCCGAAGTCGATGAGAACGCAGTCTGAATCGGGCAGTTCTTTTTGTGGCTTTCCGCTGCCCCCCTCGGCTAAGAGCGTAAACAGGCCGGACGTCCGATCCGCCCGGTAGAAGTAGCGTTCCCCGTCCACATAGAGCCAGGCGCTGGCATGATTGCGGGAATAGACAGAGCTTCTGGCCATCTCCTGAAACATCATGTGGTAGTTGTGCTGGGCATAGGCTCCGATGACCACCGGAATGATGACGGAGAGGATCACTGCAGCGCTTGCCGCCAGGCCGATCCAAAGCGGAAGATCCCTGCCCTTTCTCTCCTTGACTTTCGTTTTTCTGATCTGCTCGTACATCCTCCTCATCCCCTTTCAGATATCCAAATCATAACCTGCGGCAATGAACCTGTCCAGCAACCTCCGGTTGCGAAGGAGGAGAAATATGACGTTTCCGGTCAAATTGAAGTTGCACTTTCCTTTTCGCCGTTATTTCCATGCGTCTTTTCTCAGAAAAGTCGCCGAACGGTTGATATGCCACAAAGGTCTCCGACACCAGTCGGAGACCTTTGACGTTTATTTCTTGAAGCTGTCCTTCAGCAGCACGCTGCGGTTGAACACCAGGTGGTCGGCGGTGCAGTCACGGTTATCCATGCAGAAATAGCCGTTGCGCATGAACTGGAAGGTCGGGGCGTTGACGCCGGTGCGGTCCTCGGCCCGGTCAAAGGCCTCGGCCACGGCCACCATGGCCTTCTCCACCTTGCAGCCGGTGAGCACGGTGAGGCTCTCGGGGTTCAGCACGCTGAGGAAGCCCTCGGGAGCGGCGTCGGGGTTGGCGTCGGAGAACAGATTGTCATACAGGCGCACCTCGGCGTCCACACAGTTGGCGGCGTCCACCCAGTGGATGGTGGCTCCCTTCACCTTGCGGCCGTCGGCGGGATTGCCGCCGCGGGAGGCGGGGTCGTACTCACACAGGACCTCCACCACGTTGCCGCTGTCATCCTTGACGCA
>CACZNU010000018.1 GCA_902782615.1 Oscillospiraceae bacterium
CATAGTCGGCGCCGGCCTCGCGGGCTGCGTCAGCCTTATCGCCCTTGGCAAAGACCAGCACGCGGGCGGTCTTGCCGGTGCCGTTGGGCAGCACGATGGCGCCGCGGACCTGCTGATCGGCGTGACGGGAGTCAACACCCAGCTTCACGTGCAGCTCGACGGTCTCATCAAACTTGGCGGTAGCGGTCTTGCAGATCAGCTCCAGACCCTCCTTGGGGTCATACAGCATAGACTTGTCGATCTGCTTGGCGCTCTCTTGATATTTCTTACCTCTAAACATCTCTTACACCCTCCTTACTCGCCGACGACGACACCCATGGAGCGGGCGGTACCGGCGATCATGCTCATGGCAGCCTCCAGGGAGGCGGCATTCAGATCACGCATCTTCAGCTCAGCGATCTTCTGGATGGAGGCCTTGGAGATGGTAGCGACCTTTTCCTTGTTGGGAACGCCGGAACCGGACTCAATGTTGCACTCCTTCTTGATCAGAACGGCTGCGGGAGGGGTCTTGGTGATAAAGGAGAAGGAGCGGTCGGAATACACGGTGATCACAACGGGGATGATCAGGCCCATGTCATTCTTGGTGCGCTCATTGAACTCCTTGGTAAAAGCGGCGATGTTCACGCCATGCTGGCCCAGAGCGGGGCCGACGGGGGGTGCGGGGGTTGCTCTGCCTGCAGGGATCTGCAGTTTCACGTAACCAACAACTTTCTGTGCCATGGATAGGCACCTCCTTCATAATAATGTGGTAACGGCCGGCCAATACCGGATCCGCTTTTGGCGAGATGATGATTCCATCTCTCCCACTTGTGCCGGAGTGGTTTCGCCCCGGCTTTTGTCCGACAGCAGTTCCTGCCGGTCAGGGCATTACTTCCACCTGGTCGAGTTCCAGCTCGACGGGCGTCTCTCTGCCAAACATGGAGACCACGACCCGGACCTTGTTCTTCTCCGGCTCGATCTCCTCAACCGTCCCCGTAAAGGTGGACAGCGGGCCATCCGTGATGCGCACGGTATCGCCCACGTGGTACATGACCACGATCTCATGCTTCTCCACGCCCAGGGCGGCCACCTCATCCTCCGTCAGGGGGATAGCCTTGTTGGCCGAGCCCACAAAACCGGTGACGCCGCGGATATTGCGGATCAGATGCCAGGTGTCATCCGTCAGGACCATCTTGATCAGTACGTAACCGGGGAACACCTTGCGTTCCACTTCTTTCCTGACACCTTCTTCGGTGACCTCAGTCACCGTCTCCATGGGGATCTCCATCCGCTGGATCATGTCGTGGAGGTTGCGGTTGTTGATGGACTTTTCGATGGATGCCTTCACCGCATTCTCGTAACCGGAATAGGTGTGGATCACATACCATTTTGCGTTATCAGCCATGTTCTTCCCTCTCAGGCGAACAGACCGATCAGGGTGTTGACCGCCAGGACTGCCACTGCATCAAAGATCCAGATGACAACGCCCACCGCCAGAGAGCACAGCAGCACCGTGCCGGTGTTCTTCATGGTAGTTTTGCCGTTGGGCCAGACAACCTTCTTCAGCTCGCTTCTCATTTCCCGGAACCACTTGCTGCGGTCCTTTTTGACCTTCTTCTCTTCAGCCATCGTTCTTTCCTCCGATCACTTGGTCTCGGTGTGGACCGTGTGCTTCTTGCAGAAGGGGCAATACTTGTTCATCTCAAGCTTGTCCGGGGTATTCTTCTTGTTCTTCATCGTGTTGTAATTCCTCTGCTTGCACTCGTTGCATCTGAGAGTGACTTTCACGCGCATATAACGGCACCTCCTTATTAGATTAGGTATCCCGCAATCGGGATACCGATTGCCTCCCTGATTTGTGCGGCTCCATTTGCCCGCCCGAAGCGAAAAAAGCGTGCAAAAAGAAAGCACCCACTCACAGGTAATGACAAGTGTAACACAGTTTCCAGCCCAGGTCAACAGAAATCTTTCCAAAAATCAGGGATTTTTCAAGGTTTTCCGGGGGTATTTCTTGCGTTGAGTCAAATAATCGTGTATGATGAAAAAAACACCCTGTTCGAAGGAGGGTTCTGCTTGAAAATCATGGCCATCGACTACGGCGACGCCCACACCGGTATTGCCATTTCCGATATGACCGGCACCCTGGCCGGCTTTACCACCGTAATCCACAGCCGCAAGGAGGACATCGTTCTCTCCGAGATCGATCGTCTTATTATCGAACACGGCGTCACAGAGCTGGTGCTTGGCTATCCCAAGAACATGGACGGCACCCTGGGCCCCCGGGCCGAAAAATGCGCCGCCTTGGGTAAGACGCTCCGGGAACGCACCTCTCTTCCGGTCACCCTGTGGGACGAGCGCCGCAGCACGGTGGAGGCCCACAGCATTCTCTTTGAAAATGGCAAGAACGCCAAGAAGCGCAAGAAAATCGTGGATGCGGTGGCTGCCAGCTTGATGCTGGAGGGCTACCTGACCCGGAAGCGTCTGGAGGCACAGCCATGACGGTTTGCATCATCGGCGGCGGCGCCAGCGGTATGGCCGCCGCCATCACCGCCGCGGAGGGCGGCCATCATGTACTGCTGCTGGAGCGACAGGCCCGGGTAGGCCGCAAGCTCCTGTCCACCGGCAACGGCCGCTGTAATCTGACCAATCTCCATTCCGGGCTCCCCGGCCACTACCACAGCGGCGAACCCCATTTCGGCGATTACGCTCTTGGCAGAGATGATCTGAACGTCGCCGCCACGCTGGACTGGTTTGCCTCCCTGGGACTGCTGACTACCGCCGAGGGCAGCGGCAGAGTGTATCCCTACTCCAACATGGCCGGCAGCGTGCTGGACGTGCTGCGTTTTGCCCTGGACCACCCCAACATTACGCTCTGCACCGGCTGTACCGTCACCGCCATTCGTGTGAAGGAACATACCTTTACCATCCGCACGGAGGCGGAATTATTTACCGCTGACGCGGTGATCCTGGCGGCGGGCGGCGCCGCCGGCAGCAAGCTGGGCGGCGGCATGGACGGCTACCAGCTGGCCAAAAGCCTGGGCCACCACCGGACGGCGCTTTACCCTTCCTTGGTACAGCTGAAAACGGACCCCACCTATCCCCGCTCCCTCAAGGGCGTCAAGGCCCAGGCAGATGTCCGCATTCTCCGGGACAGTCAGTGCATCGCCGAAAACAGCGGTGAGATCCTGTTCACTGAATACGGCGTCAGCGGCCCCGCCATCTTTGACGTATCCCGGGCTGTGGCTACCGGCGGAGACGGTCTGGTCTGTGAACTGGACTTTCTGCCGGAGCAGGGCCAGAGAGAAACCGTGTCCTGGCTGCAGCGCCGCCAGGAAGCCATGGCCGATCGGGAGGCTCAAACGCTGCTGACGGGCTTGTTCCACACCCGCCTGGGCCAGATCCTGTGCAAGGCATCCGGCTTTACATCCCAGTCTGTTGCTTCCCTTTCAGAATCGGATCTCTGCCATATTGCCCATACGGTTCACCACTTTCCTCTGCCCGTCACCGGCACCTGCGGCTTCGATCAGGCGCAGGTCACCGCCGGCGGACTGCGCACCGACGAGTTTGATCCTCGAACGATGCAGAGCCGTCTGGTACCCGGCTTCTACGCCTGCGGCGAGGTGCTGGATGTGGACGGCGACTGCGGCGGCTATAATCTCCAGTGGGCCTGGTCCAGCGGACGACTGGCAGGCATGTTGAAATAGCGGATCGCTAAAAAAGTGCCGCGTGAGAGATCTCACGCGGCACTTTCTGCTTATTCCTCTTTATTCCGTCGTACGCTGATTGATGAACTCCGCCCGGAGTTTGGAATAGAGGATGGTCTGGCTGCTGTAGAGGCCACAGTAGCCGGAGAGCACATAGCTGATGGCGCAGGTCATGGCAAAATACAGAATGCCCTGGCCTCCGAACAGCTCGATGCTCAGAACGATGGAGGCCAGCGGGCAGTTTACCGCTCCGCAGAACACCGCCACCAGGCCCAGCGCCGCACCGAAGCCGGCAGGCAGGCCCAACAGTCCTCCGGCCACACAGCCGAAGGTGGCACCCACGAAGAAGGACGGAACCACCTCGCCGCCCTTGAAGCCCACCCCGATGGTGACGGCGGTAAACAGCAGCTTCCACAGCCAGGCCAGCGCGTCCGCTTCCCCGGCCATAGCTCGCTGGATCACGTCCATGCCGGCGCCGTTGTAGTCGCCGTTGGTCACCAGGCTCAGCCCGATCAGCACGGCCGCACCCACCACGATCCGCAGCCAAGGGTTTTTCAGATACCGGTCCGCCGCGTGCTCCGTATAGTGGAGGCCACGGACAAAGATGATGCTCACAAAGGCACTGGCCACAGCCAGCACCACCACCAGCACCATCTGCCAGGCATCCAGGCCAGGAATCTCCACAGCAAAGCGGGTGGGCTCAATATTCATCAGCCGGGACACCAGGTAGCCCATCATAGACGCGGTGATGCAGGGCACCAGCCCCGCGTAGTACAGCACGCCCACAGAGATGACCTCCAGGGCAAACACCGTGGCCGTCAGGGGTGTGCCGAACAGGGCGGCGAACACACCGCTCATGCCGCACAGGGTGGCCAGGGGCAGATCCTTCTCCCCCATCTGCAGCAGCTTGCCGGCACCATAGCCGATGCCGCCGCCGATCTGCAGGGCGGCGCCCTCTCGTCCGGCGCTGCCGCCCACCAGGTGGGTAATGACCGTGGACAGGAAGATCACCGGCACCAGCAGAATGGGCACCTCCTTGCCAAAGTGCACCGACTCGATCACGGCGTTGGTGCCCTTGCCCTCTGTTCTCGTGACCCGGTAGAGCCACACGATAGCCAGTCCCCCCAAAGGCATCAGATATAGCACCCAGCTGTGTGCCAGACGCACAGAGGTGGCATAGCTGACACCCAGATGGAACAGCGATCCCACGATGCCGCCTACCGTGCCGATCAGTGCGCCTACCAGCATCCACTTGACCAGTGCCGTCATATATTCCGAAAATGAACCCCACTTATTGCGTAAGTATTCCATTGCCTGATGCTTTCACTCCTTCAAAATGTCGCATCTTGTTATATCATGTTCCCCTGGGCCTGTCAATCCGCCGACATCCATAAAAAATTCCCGATTTCTTCACTCCCTTTTGGCTTTTCCCTGTTGATTCTCCCGTCGACTTGCCGTATACTATGTGATATAGGATAGAATTGGAACAAAAGCGAAAACAATTCAATTAACAGGAGGAAAACAAAGATGAAGTACAACCGCACCTTTAACTTCTCTGCCGGCCCGGCCATGATGCCGGAGAGCGTTCTGGAGGAGATCCGGGACGAAATGATGAACTACCGTGGCAGCGGCATGTGTGTCATGGAGATGAGCCACCGCTCCAAGGTCTTCCAGCAGATCGTGGACGAGGCTGAGGCCGATCTGCGCGAGCTGATGAACATCCCCGACAACTACAAGGTCCTGTTTGTTCAGGGCGGCGGCACCCTGCAGTTTGCCATGGTTCCCATGAATCTGATGAAGAACGGCAAGGCCGGCTACATCGAGACGGGCGCCTGGTCCAAGAAGGCTATCGCCGAGGCCAAGAAGTACGGCGAAGTCATCGTCGCCGCCAGCTCCAAGGACCGCAACTTCAGCTATATCCCCGA
>CACZNU010000019.1 GCA_902782615.1 Oscillospiraceae bacterium
ATGAGCAGTCGTGTGGCGCAGCGGATCTGGGAGGAACTGGGCGTGCCGTCCTTCCTCTATGAGGACTCCGCCACCCGCCCGGAGCGGAGAAACCTGGCTTCCTGCCGCAAGGGGCAGTTTGAAGGCATGCCGGAGAAGCTGCTCCAGGAGGACTGGGCCCCCGATTACGGCGAGCGAAAGATCCATCCCACCGCCGGCATCACCGCCATCGGCGCCCGGATGCCTCTGATCGCCTTCAACGTGAATCTGAGCACCTCCGATGTGGAGATCGCCAAGAAGATCGCCAAGGCCATACGCGGCAGCTCCGGCGGTTTCCGCAGCTGCAAGGCCATCGGCATCATGCTGGAGGAGCGGAACATCGCCCAGGTGTCCATGAACATGGTGAACTATGAGGACACGCCCCTGTACTATGCCTATGAGATGATCCGTACCCTGGCCGAGCGCTACGGCGTTTCCATCGTGGGCACCGAGGTAGTGGGACTGACCCCCGCCAAGGCGCTGATCGACTGCGCCGAGCACTATCTGCGCATCGAGAACTTCGACTGCAAGAACCAGATCATGGAGTACCACCTGATCGACATGGAAAGCTGAGGGAGGGAACGCGATATGAAACTGGCCGATATGACTGTGACTACCTTTACCGACACCGTGGCCTCCGACGCCCCGGCGCCCGGCGGCGGCTCTGTGGCCGCCCTGGCCGGCTCCATCGGCGCCGCCCTCACCGCTATGGTGGGCTGCCTGACCCAGGGCCGGAAGAAGTATGCCGACTTTGCCGCATACGCCGCCCAGGTGGAGGAGAAGGGCAACGATCTGAAGCGCCGGCTGATGGACGTGATGGATCGGGATACCGAGGCCTTCAACCTGGTCAGCGACGCCTTCGGTATGTCCAAGACCACCGATGAGGAGAAGGCCGCCCGCTCCGCCGCCATCCAGGATGGCCTGAAGGCCTGCACCCGCACCCCTATGGAGATGATGGAGCTGATGGATGAGGCCGTGACCCTGGCCGATTCTCTGCTGCGAGCCGGCTTCAACGATACCGCCGCCAGCGACCTGGGTGTGGCGTTTCTGAGCCTCAAGGCGGGCATCCAGGGTGCCTGGCTCAATGTGCTCATCAACATTGGATCCTTGAAGGACAGGGCCTTTGCCGAGGAGTACCGGACCAGGGGAGAGACCATTCTGGCCCATGCCCTTCCGCTGGCTGACGATGGCTACGCAAAGCTCCTGGCCATGATCCAGGGCTGACACCAACCGTAAACAACACAACGGCACAGACAAGTCGTCTGTGCCGTTGCTATTTGCGCTTATTCGAAGTTGGGGAGGTATTTCTTCACGATCTCCAGCAGCTCGCCGGAGCGGATCATGCCCTCGCAGGCGCGGATATCGGGCCAGATCTCCCGGTCCACATCGTAGAAGGCCACGGTCTTGCGCACGTGGTCGTAGAGGGCCTGGTGCAGGGCGGTGATGCCCTGACCGTGGGTGTTCAGATGGCGACGCACGTCGATGGCCTGGCAGGCGGTCATCAGCTCGTCTGCCAGCACGTCCTGGGTGTTCTTCACGATCATCCGGGCCTTCCGGGCTGCGGTGGTGCCCATGGACACAATGTCCTCCTGGTTGGCGGAGGAGGGGATGGAGTCTACGGAGGCGGGGTGGGCGTAGACCTTGTTCTCCGACACCATGGAGGCGGCGGCGTACTGGACGATCATGAAGCCGGAGTTGACGCCGGGCTGGGTGGTCAGGAAGGGGGTCAGACCGTTGCTGAGGGCGTCGTTGACCATCCGCTCGGTGCGGCGTTCGGAGGCATCCGCCAGCTCGGAGGCGGCGATGCCCAAGAAGTCGAAGGGCAGGGCCATGGGCTCGCCGTGGAAGTTGCCGCCGGAGATGACGGCCTCGTCCTCGGTGAACATCAGCGGGTTGTCGGTGACGGCGTTGAGCTCGATCTCCACCTTCTCCCGGACAAAGTCCAGCGCATCACGGCAGGCACCGTGGATCTGGGGCACGCAGCGCAGAGCGTAGGCGTCCTGCACCCGGTCATGCTGGCAGTTGTCGATGATTTCGGAGCCCTCCACCAGAGCGCGCAGGTTGGCGGCCACCAGCATCTGGCCCTTCTGGCCGCGGACCGCGTGGATCCGGGGGTCAAAGGCGTTGCGCAAGACGGTCAGACCCTCGAAGGAGAGAGAGGCGATTACGTCCGCCAGCTGGGCGGCGCAGATGGTGTCGTACAGGGCAAGGGCACCCACAGAGGTCATGGCGCAGGTGCCGTTGGTCATGCCCAGACCCTCTTTACTGACCAGGGTATCCAGCGTGGAGATACCGGCCTTTGCCATGGCCTCAGCGCCGGTCATGCGCACGCCCTGGTACACGGCCTCACCGCGTCCCAGCATGGGCAGGGTCATGTGGGCCAGAGGTGCCAGATCGCCGGAGGACCCCAGGGAGCCTTTTTCCGGCACGATGGGCGTCACGCCCTTGTTCAGCATCTCCAGCAGCATCTCTACCAGGATGGGCCGCACGCCGGACACGCCGCCGCACAGGGCGTTGGCCCGCAGCAGCATCATGCCACGAACGATCTCCTCATCATAGGGATCGCCGGCGGCGGTGCAGTGGCTGAGAATCAGATTGGTGGAGAGCCTGTTGCTCATCTCCTTGGGCACGGCAACCTTCTGGAACTCGCCGAAACCGGTGGTGATGCCATAGGCCACGCGGCCCTCGGACTCGATTTTTTCCGCCAGAGCCCGGGAGCGCTCCATGGCTTTCAGAGCGCTGTCAGCCAGCTCAACCGTGGCGCCGTGCCGGGCTACGGCGACGAAGCTCTCCAGGGTCAGGCTGTGGCCGTCGACTATCACGTGCTTGATATCAGTGGGATTCATGATCATGGACAGTTACCTCACTTCAGCAAAAATCAGAAGAGCGGAGCGGAGCCCCGCATATGAATCTTTTACTATCATACCATATTTTTGTATAATTTCAATAGGAAAGCACCGGAAATTGCTTTTACATCTGTACAATATGACGATAGTTAGATAGCGTGGTAGTCAGATGAACTGCGCGCTCAAAAAGAGCGCCCCGCACTGCACGGGGCGCTCTTTTTGAGCCGGTCAGAGATAGCTTCGCATATCGGTGGTCAGTTGTTCCTCCAGATGGATGAGCCGCTTGGCGATATCCTTGGACACCTCGTCCGCCGCCTTGTACTGGTTGAGGTAGCGGTTCAGGGATTTGACACCCATGTTGCAGCCGTCGGTCATCAGATCGGCAATGGTGTGGTCAGACTCGTTCACGGCCAGCTTCACGCTGGTTTTCACCCACGACATGGTCTTGACCATAGGGTTGGGGTCTTTACCCTCGTCCTTATAGCGATCCAGTTGGCTCTGGATCTCCTTGTTGAGTTTTTCGTGCTCATCCCGGCAGGTGTCCAGCCGCCGCTTCAGGGCATCAGCGCGGACATAGGGGAGGACCTCTTCGATGGAGTCTACGCCCATCTTCACACCGGCGTCGCACTCCCGGAGCAGTTTCACGGTATCCTGTTCGATCATGGTATGCAGCATCCTTTCCGCGGTTGTTGCCATCAGTATGTCCGAAAAGAGGAGCGCGTATGCGCAGAAAAAATATTTGGACTTGACAGAGCATCGCAAACAAAATATAATAATATGGATTTCGGGGTGTAGCGCAGCTGGTAGCGCGCTTGGTTCGGGACCAAGAGGCCGGGGGTTCAAGTCCCCCCACTCCGACCA
>CACZNU010000020.1 GCA_902782615.1 Oscillospiraceae bacterium
TCAAGGAAGGCTCCCGCGAGCGTATCCAGGTCTTCGAGGGCATCGTGATCGCCAAGAAGCACGGCGGCATCGAGGAGACCATCACCGTCCGTCGTATCTCCTACGGCGTGGGTGTGGAGAAGGTTTTCCCTGTCCACTCTCCCTCTATCGCCACCATCGAGACCGTGCGCCACGGTTTCGGCCGCCGCGCCAAGCTGTACTACCTGCGTGACCGCGTTGGTAAGGCTGCCAAGGTGCGCGAGAAGCTGTAAGCCAATCGAGCCGATCCGAAAACCGCCCACATTCCGTGGGCGGTTTTTGCTTTCCTTTTTAGCGAAAACATGCTATACTGACTATAACTGCGAAGAAGGTGTTAGAGATGCAAATCGAGGGCCTGAGTTGGTTTCCCGGCCATATGACAAAGACGAAGCGGATGATCGTGGCGGAGATCGGACACATGGACGCCGTGTGCGAGATCCTGGATGCCCGGATCCCACTGTCTTCCCGCAATCCCGACGTGGACGAGATGACGGGAGACAAGCCTCGCCTGGTGGTGCTGAACCGGGTGGACCAGGCCGATCCCCGTGAGACCAGGCGCTGGGCCGCCTATTTCCGGGGAAAAGGCTATGCCGTGCTGGAGGCCAACGCCAAGGGCGGCGGTGGTACGGCGCAGTTTGCCGCTGCGGTGCGGGAGTTGCTGAAAGACAAGATCGCCTCCTGGGAGGCCAAGGGCCAGGTGGGCCGCACCATCCGGGTGATGGTGCTGGGCATCCCCAACGTAGGCAAATCCACCTTCATCAACAAAGTGGCCCACCGGAAGACGGCCCGTGCCGAGGACCGGCCCGGTGTGACCCGCAGCAAGCAGTGGGTACCGGTGGACCGGACCCTGGAGCTGCTGGATACCCCCGGTATCCTCTGGCCCAAATTCGACGACACCCAGGTGGGGATCCATCTGGCTTTCACCGGCGCCATCAAGGACGATGTGATGGACATCGAGGAGCTGGCCTGCTATTTGATGGAGTATCTGGGCAGGCACTATGCCGACGTGCTGGTAGAGCGCTACAAGATCGAGATCGACGAGGCGGACAGCGGCTACGATCTGCTAACCAAGGCGGGCCGCAAGCGTGGCTTCCTCATGCGTGGCGCCGAGGTGGATACCGAGCGCATGGCTCGGATTTTGCTGGATGAATTCCGGGGTGGCAAGCTGGGACACTTTACACTGGAGACGGTGGAGGATTTGAAAGAATGAGCCAGATCGAACATCCCTGGAGCATTGAGGATGAGTGGTTCACCCGGGGCGCGGAGCGTATCTGCGGGGTGGACGAGGCCGGTGCCGGCCCATTGATGGGCCCGGTGTATGCCGCGGCGGTAGTCTTGCCGCCCCATCTGCTCATTGAAGGACTGAACGACTCCAAAAAGCTGACGGAGAAGCGGCGTGACGCGCTGTACGATATCATTGTGGAAAAAGCCATCGCTTGGTCCGTGGCCCGGGTGGAGGCGGCGGAGATCGACGCCACCGATATCCTCAGCGCACGGATGAAGGCCATGCAGCTGGCCATCGACGGCCTGTCCGTCCGGCCGGATGTGGCGCTGATCGACGGCAACCGGGACAAGGGAAAATCAGCTCATATCACCACGCCCCACACCTGCGTGGTGGGCGGTGACGGCAAGAGTGAGAGCATCGCAGCCGCTTCTATCCTGGCCAAGGTCAGCCGTGACCGCTACGTGACGGAAGTGCTGGACAAGGAGTATCCCCAGTACCAGTTCGCCCGCCACAAGGGCTACGGTACCGAGCTCCACTACGCCATGCTGGATCAGTACGGACCCTGTCCGGAGCACCGAATGACCTTCCTGAAGAAGTGGGAGGGCAAACGGTGAGCCGCCTCAGCGGCACCTGGGGCGAGGCCCAGGTGGCGGCGTATTTGCGCAAAAAGGGCTACACCCTGTTGGCCCACAGCTACCGCTGCCGCCTTGGGGAGATCGATCTCATCGCCCGAAAGGGGAAGGTGGTGTGCTTTGTGGAGGTCAAGCTGCGCAGCCATACGGAATTCGGCCTGCCCCGTGAGGCGGTGACGCCCCGGAAGCAGGAGAAGCTCCGCAAGACGGCGCTCCTGTACTTGAGCCAGCACGAGCTGGACTGTCCCACCCGCTTTGACGTGGCGGAGGTTTATGGTTCTGCCGACAGCGGCAAGGCCCGCATAGAATACCTGGAGAACGCTTTTTGAGGTGAAACTGATGATCCCGTATTTTGATGCACACTGCGATACCATCCACCGCTGCGCCGTCACGGCGCCGGCGGACCAGCCGGAAGCGGTGCGGGCCTATTGGGACGCGGTGCAGAGTCTGCGGCAAAACAGCGGCCATGTGGACCTGGTTCGAGGCAAGGTATTTGCGCGCTATGCGCAGTTTTTCGCCCTGTATCACAACCCGGATTTTGCGCCGGAGGACGGCATGTGGGCCATGTGTCGGCGGCTCCACGACTGCTTCCTGTACGAGATGGAGACCAACGCCGATCTGGTGCGCCATTGCTGTACCGGAGACGAGGTGCGCGCCGCCGTGGCGGAGGGAAAGATTGCCGCGCTGCTGAGTGTGGAGGGCGCCGACCTGCTGGAGTGCGACCCGGAGCGGATTTCCACCGTCGCCCAATGGGGTGTGCGGCTGTGTAATCCTGTGTGGAACCATCCCAACGCTCTCAGCGGCACCAACTGTGCCGAGAGCGACCGGGGCCTGTCGCAGCAGGGGAGGGACTTCGTCCGCCAACTGGAGGAGTACCATATCTACGCCGACATGTCCCATCTCTCCGACCCGGGCTTTTGGGACATTATCCGCATGGCCCGCCAGCCGGTGGTGGCCTCCCACTCCAACAGCCGCGCCCTGTGCCCCCATCCCCGGAACCTGACCGACGATATGTTCCGGGCCATTCGTGACAGCGGCGGCGTGGTGGGCATCAATCTGTACCGAAGCTTTGTGGGGCAGGAAGGCACCATGGAGGAGTTGGTGGCCCACGTGGAGCATTTCCTGGAGATGGACGGCGAGAAGACCGTCTGTATGGGCGGCGATCTGGACGGCTGTTTGGAGCTGGCCGGCGGTATGACTGGCATCCAGGATGTGCCGCGGCTCTATGAGGCGCTGAGGGATCGGGGCTATGATGAGGCCCTGCTGGAGGATATATTCTGGAACAATCTGCTCCGACTGCTGTGAAAGGAGGGAGCGCATGGCATTGTACACCATCGGGGATCTGCATCTGTCCCTGGGCAGCGACAAGACCATGGAGGTCTTCGGCGAGGCCTGGCGGGACTATGTGGACCGCATCAGAGAAGCCTTTTCCAAACTGAACAGCGATGATGTGACGGTGCTGTGCGGCGACCTGAGCTGGGGCATGAGCCTGGAGGAATCGCTGGCGGATCTGCGGTTCATCGACGCTCTGCCGGGACGGAAGATCTTCCTGAAGGGCAACCACGACTACTGGTGGAACACAGCCGCCAAGATGAAGCGGTTCTTCGCCGAAAACGGTTTGAATACACTGGCCATTCTCCACAACAACTGCCTGTGGTACGGCGATAAGGCACTCTGCGGCACACGGGGCTGGTTTTATGAGCTGGATCAGAACGGCCATGACGAGAAGGTGCTGCTGCGGGAGGTGGGTCGGCTGGAGACGTCCCTGAAGGCGGCAGGCATGGCGGAGAAGATCTGCTTTCTCCACTATCCGCCTCTTTACCAGGGCTACCAGTGCCCGGAGATCCTGCGTTTGCTCCGTGAATACGGCGTCAGGGAGTGTTATTACGGTCATCTGCACGGGGTCACCCAGCGCCGCGCCATCGAGGGAGAGCAGTACGGAACGGTTTTTTCCCTGGTTGCGGCGGATTATTTACAGTTTGTTCCCAAAAAAATTTGCGATTAAGGCAAAAAAGTGTGGAAATTGTAATTGTTTTCTGGTATCATATAAAACTGCACTGATTGAAAGTGAAAACCGCACTGATGTAGATCGGTGCTGAACGGAGGAAGAAAGTAATGAGTGTAAAATCCTGTGAGAAAATCGAGAACAGCAAGGTCGTCCTGACCATTGACGTGGGCGCTGAGGAGTTCGAGAAGGCCGTCAACAAGGCGTACAACAAGATGCGCGGCAAGATGAACGTTCCCGGCTTCCGTCCCGGCAAGGCTCCCCGCAAGATCATCGAGGGCATGTACGGCGCCGAGGTGTTCTATGAGGAGGCTGTGAACATCGTCCTGCCCGACGCCTATGAGGCCGCCGTGAAGGAGCAGGAGCTGAACGTGGTTGGCTATCCCCAGGTGGAGCTGGAGAACGTGGGCAAGGAAGGTGTGACCTTCAAGTGCACCGTGGCCGTCTATCCCGAGGTGAAGCTGGGCCAGTACAAGGGCCTGGAGGCTCCCCGTGCTGAAGTCAAGGTCATGGCCGCCGACGTCAACGCCCGACTGAAGGAGATGGCTGACCGCAACAGCCGCCTGGTGAGCGTGGAGCGCGCCGTCAAGAAGGGCGATACCGCTGACATCGATTTCGAGGGCTTTGATAATGGCGTTCCCTTCGAGGGCGGCAAGGGCGAGAACTTCGACCTGGAAATCGGCTCCGGCAGCTTCGTCCCCGGCTTCGAGGATCAGCTGATCGGCATGAAGGCTGGCGAGGAGAAGGACATCGACATCACCTTCCCCGAGAACTACACCCCCGAGCTGGCCGGCAAACCCGTTGTCTTTCACGTGAAGGTCAATGAGGTCAAGACCAAGGAAGTCCCCGCCATTGACGACGAGTTCGCCAAGGACGTGTCCGAGTTTGACACCCTGAAGGAGCTGAAGGCCGATCTGAAGAAGAAGATCACCGAGGACCGCAAGGCCGCTGCCCAACGTGCTTTTGAGGACGTGCTGATGGACAAGGTGGCTGACGGCATCGAGGCCGAGATCCCCCAGGAGATGGTGGAGATGCAGGCCCGGCAGATGGTGGAGAACCTGAAGCAGCAGCTGGCTTCCCAGGGTATTTCCTATGAGCAGTACGTCCAGTTCTCCGGCGGTGACGAGCAGAAGATCCTGGACGAGGCCATGGAGCCCGCCATGCGTCAGGTTCGCATGGATCTGGCTGTGGAGGCCATTGTCAAGGCTGAGGGCATCGAGGCTACCGACGAGGAGGTCGAGGCCGAGATGAAGAAGATCGCCGACCAGTACGGTATGGAGCTGGAGAGCGTGAAGAAGTACCTGCGGGCCGAGGACGTGAAGGAGCAGGTCGTCCGCAGCAAGGTCATCAAGCTGGTGGCTGACAGCGCCGTGGCCGTGGCTCCCGTGGAGGAGAAGAAGGAAGAGAAGACCGAGGAATAAAATCCCCGGAATTTGTTAGAATTACATACGGGCGGGTATAATTTGGTAGCATGAATTTGAACAGGAGGTATACCCCTATGAGTTTAGTCCCTTATGTTGTGGAGCAGACCAACCGCGGCGAGCGTTCCTACGATATTTTCTCCCGGTTGCTCAACGACCGCATCATCTTCCTGGGCGAAGAGGTCAATGATACCACCGCCAGTCTGGTGGTCGCCCAGTTGCTGTATCTGGAGGCCCAGGACCCCGACAAGGACATTCAGATGTACATCAACAGCCCCGGCGGCTCTGTCACCGCGGGCATGGCGATCTACGACACCATGCAGTATATCAAGTGCGACGTGTCCACCATCTGCATCGGCATGGCCGCCAGCATGGGCGCGTTCCTGCTGAGCTCCGGCGCCAAGGGCAAGCGCATCGCTCTGCCCAACGCCGAGGTCATGATCCACCAGCCCTCCGCCGGCACCCAGGGTAAGGTGACGGATATGGAGATCGACGTGGAGCATTTTCTGAAGATCAAGCAGCGCCTGAATAGGATCCTGGCCGAGAACACCGGCAAGACCCCCGAGCAGGTCAAGGCCGACTCCGAGCGTGACCGCTGGATGGGCGCCGAGGAGGCCAGGGAATACGGCCTGGTGGATAAGGTCATCTACAAGAGGTAATTTTCTATGGCTGATGATAAGAAGTCCCTGCGGTGTTCCTTCTGCGGAAAGCACGAGTCCCAGGTACACCGCATGATCCAGGGACCGGGCGTGCGCATCTGCGATGAGTGCGTGGAGCTGTGCATGTCCATTCTGGACGACGGATACGTGTCCGGCCCGGAGGCGGGCTTCAACAGCCCTGACGAGCTGCCTACCCCCAAGGAGATCCGGGAGGTGCTGGATCAATACGTGATCGGCCAGGAGAATGCAAAGGTAGCGCTGGCCGTGTCTGTCTACAACCACTATAAGCGCATCTATTTCGGCGGCGATGAGGACGTGGAGCTGCAGAAGAGCAACATCCTGATGATCGGCCCCACCGGCAGCGGCAAGACCCTCTTTGCCCAGACGCTGGCCCGGGTGCTGAAGGTCCCCTTCGCCATTGCCGACGCCACCACTCTGACCGAGGCCGGCTACGTGGGCGACGACGTGGAGAACATCCTGCTGCGTCTGCTGCAGGCCGCCGATTTCGACGTGGAGCTGGCCGAGCACGGCATTATCTACGTGGACGAGATCGACAAGATCGCCCGCAAGAGCGAAAATACCTCCATTACCCGCGACGTGTCCGGCGAGGGTGTGCAGCAGGCTCTGCTGAAGCTGCTGGAGGGAACCGTGGCCAATGTGCCGCCCCAGGGTGGCCGGAAGCACCCTCACCAGGAGTTCATCCAGGTGAACACCAAGGATATCCTCTTTATCTGCGGCGGCGCCTTCGACGGCCTGGAGAAGATTATTGAGAAGCGCACCGACCGCAAGGGCATCGGTTTCGACGCCGTGGTGGAGAGCAAAGCGGAGCGCCGCACCGGCGAGCTGCTGCAGGAGGTCCAGCCCCACGATCTGCTGAAGTTCGGCATCATCCCGGAGCTGGTGGGCCGCCTGCCGGTGATTACCGCGTTGAACGGTCTGAGCCGGGAGGATCTGGTGAGGATCCTTACCGAGCCGAAGAATGCTCTGGTCAAGCAGTACAAAAAGCTGCTGGAGTATGACGACGTGGAGCTGACGTTCGAGCCGGGTGCGCTGGAAGCGGTAGCTGACCGGGCCATCGAGCGGAACATTGGCGCCCGTGGCCTGCGGGCCGTCATGGAGGGGCTGCTGACCCGCATCATGTACGACATCCCCTCGGATCCCACCATTGAGAAGGTGACGATCACCGAGGACTGCGTGAAAAACGGCGCCGAGCCCATCGTGGTGCGCAACCCCGATAAGGCCACGCGTCGGGCACGGATCAAGACCGGTAAAGCGGACAAGGACGCGACACCGGCCTCGTAACAGCAGAATAGGGGAGGGGCGCTGTCGCCGCTCCCCTTTTCCATATGGCAAAAAGGAGAACCCCATGGAACTGACTACTTTGAACATACCGGTCGTCGCCCTGCGGGGCATGACCGTTTTTCCGGAGCTGACAGCCAGCTTCGACGTGGAACGGGAGATCTCCATCTATGCGCTGGACTGCGCCATGGAGGGTGATCGCCGCATATTTCTGGTGACCCAGAAGGATATCAGCACCCAACTGCCGGAGGAGAAGGATCTCTACTCCATCGGCACCATCTGCCGCATCCTGCAGATCGTCAAGACCTCAGAGAGCTCCGTTCGGGTGATCGTGGAGGGCCAGCAACGGGCCCGGATCCACCGCCTGTGGCAGACCAAGCCCTTCCTGCAGGCCAACGTGGAGCTGCTGGAGGAGGATCATCCCGGCCGCCACACCGATCGGGTGGAGGCGCTGCTGCGCCAGACCTATTCCATCTTTGCCGCCTACCGGGAGATGGTACCCAATCTGGGGGATGACGTGGTCTCCGCCATTCTGGATAACCACGAACCCGGCAGCCTGGCCGACTATATCGCACAGAACCTGACACTGCGCCACACAGACCGCCAGCGGGTGCTGGAGCAGCTCCATCCCGTGCGCCGTCTGATGCTGGTCAACGAGATTTTGGCCCACGAGGTGGATGTGATCGCCCTGGAGGTGCAGCTGGAGCAGCGTGTCCGGGAGCGGGTAGCCCGGATGCAGAAGAACACCATTCTGCGAGAGCAGGTGAAGGTGCTGCAGCAGGAGCTGGGCGAGGACGAGGACGAGGAACTGACCGAGTATGCCGACAAGATCGCCAAGGCCAAGCTGACCGACGAGGTCCGCAAAAAGCTGAACAAGGAACTGGACCGTTTGGGCAAGCAGGCCTATGGCAGCGCCGAGGCTTCTGTTATCCGCAACTATCTGGACGTTTGTCTGGAGATGCCCTGGGGCAAGTACACGAGGGACCGGGCCGATGTGGAGCGTGCCAGAAAGATCCTCGACCGGGATCACTACGGCCTGGAGAAAGTGAAGGAACGGATCCTGGAGTTCATTGCCGTCCGGCAGATCAATCCGGCCGCCAAGGGAAAGATCCTCTGTCTGGTGGGTCCTCCCGGCGTGGGCAAGACCTCTATCGCTATCTCCGTGGCCAAGGCGATGAACCGTAAGCTGGCCCGGCTGAGCTTGGGCGGCGTGCGGGATGAGGCGGATATCCGCGGCCACCGCAAGACATATATCGGCGCCATGCCCGGCCGCATCATTGACGCGCTGATCCGCTCCGGCAGCATGAATCCGCTGTTGGTGCTGGATGAGATCGACAAACTGGCCAGCGACATGCGGGGCGATCCCGCCTCGGCTCTGCTGGAGGTGCTGGACAGCGAGCAGAACTACAGCTTCCGGGATCACTTCCTGGAAATCCCCGTGGATCTGAGTCAGGTGATGTTCATTACCACCGCCAACACCTTGTCCACCATTCCCCGGCCCCTGCTGGACCGCATGGAGGTCATTGAGCTGAGCAGCTACACCGACGAGGAGAAGGTGGAGATCGCCAAGCGGCACCTGATCCCCAAGCAGCTGAAAGAGCACGGACTGAGGAAAAACCAGGTAAAGATCAGCGATGGCGCCCTGCGCCGCATTATCGCCGACTACACCCGTGAATCCGGCGTGCGCGTGCTGGAGCGGGAGATCGGCAAGCTGTGCCGCAAGGCAGCCATGCAGCTCGTATCAACAGATGTAAAGCAAGTTAACATTACAGAGGATGACCTGAAGGAACTCCTGGGTGTACCCCATTATCAGGAGACGCTACATATCGACAAGGATGAGATCGGCGTGGTCAACGGCTTGGCTTGGACCGAGGTGGGCGGCGAGATCCTGGAGGTGGAGGCCAATGCGGTGCCCGGCAGCGGCAAGCTGGAGCTCACCGGCAATCTGGGCCTGGTGATGCAGGAGTCGGCCAAGGCAGCCATCAGTTGCCTGCGCAGCCGGACGGAGGCGCTGGGCATTGACCCGGATTTCTATAAGAATACGGACATCCATATTCACTTCCCCGAGGGCGCTGTGCCCAAGGACGGTCCCTCCGCCGGTATCGCCATTACCACGGCGGTGCTGTCGGCCCTGACGGGCCGCAAGGTGCGCCGCAGCGTGGCCATGACCGGCGAGGTAACACTCCGGGGTCGGGTGCTGCCTATCGGCGGCCTGAAGGAGAAGACCATGGCCGCCCTGCGCAACGGGATTCTAACGGTCATTATTCCCAAGGAGAACGAGAAGGACCTGGAGGAGATCGATCAGACGGTGCGCAAGGCGCTGCATTTCATTTCGGTGGAGACGGTGGACGCGGTGTTTGCCGCGGCGCTGGCCAGCGTGGACTGCGCCTCCGCCGTGGACCATCTTACAGCGATGGCGTCTGCTCCGGTGGAGCGGCAGGAGGCACAGCATGGCAATCAACTATAACAAGGCTGAGTTCGTGCTCTCGGCGGTGAAGAGCGATACATTCGTGCGGGACGGACGACCCCAGGTGGCCTTTGCCGGCCGGTCCAACGTGGGAAAATCCTCGGTGATCAACCGCCTGCTGGGCCGCAAGAACTTTGCCCGTGTAGGTGCCACTCCCGGCAAGACCAACCAGATCAACTACTTCCGCATCGATGAAAAGATCTACTTCACTGACCTGCCCGGCTACGGATATGCCAAGGTTGCCAAGGAGGAGCGGGATCGCTGGGGCCGTCTCATGGAGAGCTATTTTGCTTCGGAGGGACTCATCACCCTGGGTGTGCTGATCGTGGATGCCCGCCATAAGCCCACGGCGGACGATGTGACCATGTGCAGCTGGTTCAAAGACACCGGCTGTCCGCTGATTGTGGTGGCCAACAAGCTGGACAAGCTGAAGGCACGGGAGATCGAGCCCAATCTGGCGCTGATCCGCCAGACGCTGGAACTGGATGAGAGTGTACTATTGATCCCGTTTTCCGCAGAGAGGGGAACGGGAAAGACCGAGCTGCTGGCCGCCATCACGGCCCGGTGCGAGGGATGAAAAAGGGAGACCTGCGATAGCAGGTCTCCCTTTTTTGCAGTGATGGGACGGAAAAATATCTATAAAGCCACAATTGGGGACTACCATTTCCTGATTCGGCGTGTTATAATACAAAATAGTGCAAACTAATATTGGCATAAACTAATTTTATGACTATAGGAGGAAAACACGCATGGAAACCTACGGACTGGAAAAGCTGGGCATCATCAACGCGAAGGCCGTTTATCGGAACCTGAACCCCGCTCAGTTGACGGAACACGCTCTTCGCCGCGGTGAGGGAACCCTGTCTCTGACGGGTGCTCTGGTGGTCAAGACCGGTAAGTACACCGGTCGCAGCGCCAACGACAAATTCATCGTTGATACTCCCGCTGTTCACGACGACATCGCCTGGGGCAAGGTCAACCGTCCCATCGACCTGGAGCGCTACAATGCCATCCGCGCCAAGGTCGCCGCTTACCTGCAGGGCAAGGAAGTGTTCATTTTTGACGGCTTTGCCGGCGCCGATCCCAAGTACACCAAGGCCTTCCGCATCGTCAACGAACTGGCCAGCCAGAATCTGTTCATCCATCAGCTGCTGCGCCGTCCCACCGCCGAGCAGCTGGCCGATTTCCACGAGGACTTCACCATCATTGCCGCTCCCGGCTTCAAGTGCATCCCCGAGAGCGACGGTACCCGCAGCGAGGCCGCGATCCTGGTGAACTATGAGGCCCACGAGGTGGTCATCGCCGGTACCCAGTACGCCGGTGAGATCAAGAAGTCCGTGTTCTCCGTCATGAACTATGTCCTGCCCAAGATGGGCGTGTTCCCCATGCACTGCTCCGCCAA
>CACZNU010000021.1 GCA_902782615.1 Oscillospiraceae bacterium
GCCGGCGGCATCCACGACGTACCACTTGCGCTCAATGTTGGCCTTGTTTGCCATGAAAGTGGACATGTTGTTTCCTCCATTTATTTCGATGTTGTTGCTTTACTTTTCCAGGCTCCCTTGCTACAATCGGGAGTGAGAAAAACGCTCAAACGCGCAGGATTATTTATAACACAGAAGAAAACGGATGTCAACAGCGATTTTGATTACAGGTAAAACATCTGCGATTATCTCCTGTATACTCGCTGATGCTCTGTTTTTCTCAAAACACAAATTGTTTTTCGGGAGGAAAGACCGTATGCAGCACATTCTGGGACTGGTCCGCCGCTGCGTGGAGGACTACCATATGATCGCCCCGGGTGATAGGATTGCCGTGGGCGTCAGCGGCGGCAAGGACAGCCTGATGACGCTGGCGGCCCTGGCCCGGCTGCGGCAGTTCTACCCCGTGCCCTTTACGGTGGAGGCCATCACACTGGAGATGGGCATGCCCGGCATGGACTTTTCCCCGGTGGCGGATCTGTGCGAGGAGCTGGACGTGCCCTATCACCGCGTCAGCGTGCCGGTCTATCAGATCGTGTTCGAGGAGCGGCAGGAGAAGAATCCCTGCTCCTTGTGCGCCAAGCTGCGCCGGGGCAGCCTTAACACCGCCCTCACGGAGCGGGGCATCGCCAAGATCGCCCTGGGCCACCACTATGACGACGCGGTGGAGACGCTGCTGATGAATCTGATCTTCGAGGGCCGCATCGGCTGCTTCCAGCCGGTGACGTATCTGGACCGCACCGGCGTCACCCAGATCCGGCCCCTGCTCTACTGCCATGAGGACGAGATCCGCCGCTGCGTGGAGCGGATGGGTCTGCCGGTGGTGGAAAACCCCTGCCCCGCCGACGGCGCCAGCCGCCGCCAGGAGATCAAGGAGCTGATCGCCGATCTGGAGGGGAAGTACCCCCACCTGAGACAGAAGCTCTTCGGCGCCGTCCAGCGCTATCCCCTCTACGGCTGGAATCTGGATGCCGACGAGCGGTAAAAGGAGGAATCTGCCATGTCCAAAGCCAAGACCACGCCCCTGGGGGGCCGGACCTGGGCGGCGCTGCTGATCTTCGGCCTCTTCGGCCAGATCGCCTGGGTCATCGAGAACATGTATTTCAACGTGTTCCTCTACAATACCATCTCCGGCGACACCGCCATGATTGCCGCCATGGTGGGCTGGAGCGCCGCCACCGCCACGGTGACCACGCTGGTCATGGGCGCCCTCAGCGACAAGCTGGGCAAGCGGAAGGCCTTTATCGTCGCGGGCTATCTCCTCTGGGGCGTCAGCATCGCGGTGTTCTCCCTGGTGAGGGTGCCGGTCATCTCCTACACCGTCGCCTATGCCGCGGCGGCCCACGGCACCGCCGTGCTGGTGGTGGTGCTGGACTGTGTGATGACCTTCTTCGGCTCCACCGCCAATGACGCCGCCTTCAACGCCTGGGTCACCGACGTGACGGCGGCGGACAACCGGGGCCGCACCGAGACGGTGCTGGCCGTTATGCCGCTGATTGCCATGCTGGTGGTGTTCGGCGCCCTGGACGGTCTCACCCAGAGCGGAAACTGGAGCCTGTTTTTCCTGATCGTGGGCGGCATCACCTCCCTGGGTGGTCTGCTGGGCCTGGTGTTTCTGAAGGAGCCCCCGGACCTGCGCCGCTCGAAGGAGAACTATTTCGCCAACATCCTCTACGGCCTGCGGCCCGCCGTCATCCGGGCCAACCCCATGCTGTACCTGGCGCTGGCGGCGCTGGCGGTGTACTGCATGAGTCAGCAGGTCTATATGCCCTATCTCATCATCTATATCCAGCGATTTCTCGGCATCACCGATTACACCTTCCTGCTGGCCGGCGTGCTGATCGTCAGCTCCGCCGTGTCCGTGGCCCTGGGCGGCACGGTGGACAGGAAGGGCAAGCTGCCCAGCCTGTGGGCGGCGGCGCCGATGGGGGCGCTGGGCCTGGTGCTGATGTACTTCGCCCGGAGCCAGTGGGCCGTGCTGGGCGCCGGCATCGTCATGCTGGGCGGCGGCATGGTGGTCTCCGCCTGCTGCAACGGCCTCATCCGGGACTATACCCCCGCCGGCATGGCCGGCCGTTTCCAGGGCATCCGCATCCTTTTCCAGGTGCTGATCCCCATGGTCACCGGCCCCTATCTGGGCGTGCTGGCTATCCGCTCCACCGGCCTCACCTATGAGGACCTGGGCGTGGTGAAGGAGGTGCCCACCCCGGGCATCTTCCTGATGGCGGCGGCGGTTTTGCTGCTGCTCTTCGCCGTTATGGCCCTGATGTCCCGCCGCCTGAAGAAGGAGGCCGTGAAATGAAACCCCTCTACACCCCCTGGGGCGAACACCTTGACAGGGAACACCCCCTGCCGGAATACCCCCGTCCTCAGCTGGTCAGAAGCAGTTACGTCAACCTGAATGGCCCCTGGACCTACACGGTGGAGGACGGCGAGGAGTACACCCGCCGCCGCACGGGGACCATCATCGTGCCCTTTTCCCCGGAGTGCCTGCTCTCCGGCTGCGATTTCCAGCTCCAGAGCGGGGAGACGCTATGGTATGAGCGGACGTTCGCCCTGCCGTCGGGGTTCCGGAAGGACCGTGTCCTGCTCCACTTCGGCGCCGTGGACCAGAGCTGTACCGTTCTCGTCAACGACCGCCGGGTGGGCGGCCACGAGGGGGGGTACCTGCCCTTCACCCTGGACATCACCGACGCTCTCTGTGACGGAGAGAACCGGCTGACCGTGGCGGTGCGGGACGTGACCAACGGCGGCGTCCATGCCTACGGCAAGCAGAAATATGACCGGGGCGGCATCTGGTACACCGCCACCAGCGGCATCTGGCAGACGGTGTGGCTGGAGAGCGTGCCCCGGAATTGTGTAAGGTCCCTCCGCCTGACCCCGGACTTCGACGAAAAGCGCCTTCGCTGGCAGATCACCGCCGACGACCCCTCCGGTGCCCGGGTGACGGTGTACATGGACGGCGAGTGTATCGCCCGGGGCCGGGCCGATGAGAGCGGCGCCGGCAGCATCCCCATCCCGGATGAGTACTTCCGTCCCTGGACGCCGGAGGATCCTTTCCTCTACACGGTGGAGGTGGAGCTGGGGGAGGACCGGGTGGAGAGCTACTTCGGCATGCGGAAGTTTTCCACCGTCATGCACAAGGGCCGCCGGGTATTCGCCCTGAACAACGAGCCCTATTTCCAGTCCGGCCTTCTGGACCAGGGCTACTGGTCCGACGGCCTCTATACCGCCCCTGCCGATCAGGCCATGATCCACGACCTGGAGACGGTGAAGGCCATGGGCTTCAACATGCTCCGCAAGCACATCAAGGTGGAGCCCCTCCGGTGGTACTATCACTGCGACCGGCTGGGGCTGCTGGTCTGGCAGGACGCCGTCAGCGGCGGCGATCCCTTTCTGCCCCTCTATACCCAGTACCTGCCCTTCATCGGCGTGAAGATCAAGGATGCACCCTCCCGGAAGTTCGGCCGGGCCGACGAAAAAGGCCGCGCCCAATTCGAGCGCGACCTGGAGGATATGATCAATCTTCTCTATAACTGCGTGTCGTTGTGCCTGTGGGTGCCCTTCCACGAGGGCTGGGGCCAGTACGACGCCAACCGTATCGCCGGCAAGGTTCACAAGCTGGATCCCACCCGCCCGGTGGACCACGCCAGCGGCTGGCACGACCAGGGCGGCGGCGACGTGAAGAGCTGCCACGTCTACTACAAACCCGTCCGCATGAAGCATGACGGCCGCCGCGTCCTGGCCCTGACGGAGTTCGGCGGCTACAGCCTGCCCATCCCCGGCCACTGCGCGGAGGAGAAGGAATTCGGCTACCGCGCCTACAAGAGTGCCGGAGAGTGGATGGACGCGGTGGAAAAGCTGTACCGCCGGGAGGTCATCCCCCTCATCGAAAAGGAGGGCCTCAGCGCCGCTGTCTATACCCAGGTCAGCGACGTGGAGGAGGAGGTCAACGGACTTCTTACCTTCGACCGCCGGGTGACCAAAATGGATCCTGTCCGCATGGCGGGAATCAATGAAAAACTGCGGTTCTGATCCCCCCTATGTAACCACCCACTTCACCAGCAGCAGCAGCAAAAAACCGGGGATCCCCAGGATGCCCACCACCAGGCCGTTGAACAGGTTCAGCCCCAGGCTCAGCCCGGTGACGGCGGTGGTGAGATTCAAAAGCCACATGGCCCCGAAGCCCAGCAGGGCGTTGATGGCCAGACGCAGCACCAGCTTCAGCGGCGCCGAGAACACGCGGATGACAGCCACCGCCAGGAATACCAGGGCCAGCGCCAGGCCCAGCTTTTCTAGGACAGACATGGGCCGCCTCCCTCCGTGGCCGCGGCGGCCACACAGGGCTCCGCCCTTTCACCGGTCGGGACGCTCTGCTCCTTGGCCCGGCGGATCAGATAGTTGTAGCGGGCCTTCAGCGAGTTGATCTCATAGACGCTGGACTCCACCAGCTCCGGCTCGCAGGCATAGTTGAACCGCTCATAGGCGCAGCGCAGGGCCAGGGCGGTGTCCTGGAGCTCCCGGCGGAGCTGCTGGGCGGGGTCGTTGTCGGAACGCTGTCTTCTCATGGGGCTTCCTCCTGTCGTTGTTTACCCTATCCTATGCCTATTGTGGACAAATATGCCGCCCCTTAAACAGCGGCCTTGCGAAAGGATGTGTCCGTATGCACGAGGAATACATGGCTCAGGCGCTGGACCTGGCCCGTCAGGCCGCCGCCGCGGGAGAGGTGCCCGTGGGCTGCGTCATCGTCAAGGACGGCACGGTGGTGGGCCGGGGCCGCAACCGCCGGGAGGAGAAGCAGCAGACCGTCTCCCACGCGGAGATGGAGGCCATGGCCCGGGCCAACGAGACGCTGGGCACCTGGCGTCTGGAGGACTGCACGGTGTATGTGACGCTGGAGCCCTGCCCCATGTGCGCCGGGGCCATGATCAACGCCCGGGTGGACCGGGTGGTGTACGGCGCCCGGGATGAGGTCATGGGGGCCTGCGGCGGCGTGCTGAATCTCTTCATGGAGGATTTCCCCCACCACCCGGCGGTGCTGGGCGGCGTGCTGGCGGAGGAGTGCCGGGCCGTGCTGTCGGATTTCTTCCGCGCCCTGCGGGGCTAAAAACCCGGTGGAAAAAACATCGCAGATTTCGCCGTCCGCAGGCGGCGAAGATATGATATCGTTTTTCCTGGCGACACGTGCGTCAGGGAAAACACCCCTCAGGCCACAAGTGTGTGAGCAACACGAACCTATGCGTGGCTGTGCGCGCAGTGGGCTGCAGCCCTTCCGTGTTTATGGCCTGTCATAAACACAGATATTATTTAATACTTTTGTAACAGTTTCTTGCGTGATTCTGTAACAACCTCTTGGTATCCTATACTTGCAAGAAACAAAAACTTTTTTCATCCATCTTCCTACCATATCAAGCGGAAGCCGGCCCTCGGCTTCCGCTTGATGGTTTTTATTAGGAGCGATCCGGCGGGGGATAATCTGCCGCCTCCCGGCATAGGGTGGACAAGAATCACCCTGTACGGAGAGGAGAAGAACCATGCGACAGGCTGTTGTGACCGGATTGCTGCTGATGCTGCTGCTGTTTGTGCCGCCGCTCCTTTTTGCCGGACCCGGGGAAACCGGCGGCACGGAGAGCGCTCCGCCGTCCTCCGCCCCGGAGGAGACGGCCTCGTCTTCGCCGCTGCTGGACAGCGGGACGGTGCTGCGGGTGTGGAACGGCACGTCGGTGGAGGAGATGACGCTGGCGGAGTACCTGCCCGGCGTGGTCCGGGGGGAGATGCCCGCCACCTTCGAGCCCCAGGCGCTGGCAGCCCAGGCGGTGGCGGAGCGCACCTACATTTACTATCACCTTCAGGGCGGTCCCAAGGACGCCCACCCCGACGCCGACATCTGCACGGATCCGGGCTGCTGCAGCGCCTGGACCTCCGAGGATAAGGCCCGGGAGAAGTGGGGGGACAAATTCGACGAATACGAGGCCAAGATCCGGCAGGCGGTGACGGACACGGACGGTCAGGTGCTGCTCTATGACGGAGCGCCCATCCTGGCGGCCTTCCACTCCTCCTCCGCCGGTACCACGGCCAGCTCCGGCGACGTGTGGAGTTCCGACCTGCCGTACCTGCGCAGCGTGGCCAGCCCCGAGAACGGCGACACCGTGCCCAACTATTACAGCGTGGTCACCGTGCCGGCGGAGGAGTTCCGGGACACCTTCCTCTCCGCCCACCCGGAGGCGAAGCTGGAGGGGGACGCCGCCGGCTGGATCACCGACGTGACGGAGAACGGCT
Organism: Oscillospiraceae bacterium; assembly: GCA_902782615.1. Taxonomy (GTDB): domain Bacteria; phylum Bacillota; class Clostridia; order Oscillospirales; family Oscillospiraceae; genus Vescimonas. The sequence continues at coordinate 6,316 of CACZNU010000021.1, forward strand.
CCGGCCGGGTGGAGAGCGCCTCGGTGGGCGGCGTGACGGTCCGGGGCACGGAGCTGCGGAGCCTCTATAAGCTGCGCTCGGCCTGCTTCACCGTCTCGGCGGGGGAGGACGGCGTCACCTTCCGGGTCACCGGCTACGGCCACGGCGTGGGCATGAGCCAGTACGGGGCCAACCAGCTGGCCAGGGAGGGCAAGACCTGGCAGGAGATCGTGGCCTGGTACTATACCGGCGTCACCATTGGCACAATGCCGGGCTGAAAGAAGACTATACAATTCCCCAAAAATGTGATATACTAAAATATCAATGCGGCTGAATTCACAGAAAGTTCAGGAAAACCGCCGCGCTTCGGCTATACTGTTCACATACGAGAATCACACCGATCACAGGGAGGCTACCCGATATGGCACGCAACATTCTGGTGGTAGAGGACGACCACAATATCTCCGATCTGATCCGCATGTATCTGGAGAAGGAGGGCTTCGAGGTCCGCATCGCCTACGACGGCGGCAAGGCCGTGGAGGAATACGACGCCAAGGCGCCGGACATGGTGCTGCTGGACATCATGCTGCCGGTGCTGGACGGCTGGGCCGTCTGCGCCCACATCCGGGAGAAGGGCAAGACGCCCATCATCATGCTCACCGCCAAGAGCGAGGTCAACGACCGGATCACCGGCCTGGAGATGGGCGCCGACGACTATCTGGTCAAGCCCTTCGAGATGAAGGAGCTGATGGCCCGGATCAACGCCGTGCTCCGCCGCAGCGAGATCCCCGACGACACCCGCAAGCGGCTTACCTTTGACAAGCTCACCATCGACCTGGACAGCTACGAGCTGATCGTGGACGGCAAGAGCATCGACACGCCGCCCAAGGAGCTGGAGCTGCTGTACCACCTGGCCTCTACCCCCAACCGGGTCTATACCCGCAACCAGCTGCTGGACGAGGTCTGGGGCTTCGACTACTTCGGCGACAGCCGCACCGTGGACGTCCACATCAAGCGCCTGCGGGAGAAGGTGGAGAACGTGTCCGACCAGTGGAGCCTGAAGACGGTCTGGGGCGTGGGCTACAAGTTTGAAGTCAAGTGATGGACGGCGTGAAGAAAAAGGTTACCCGGCGTTTTCGGGGCCTGTACTGGCAGCAGTTCATGCTGACGGCCGGCATGGTCCTGCTGACGCTGCTGCTGCTGGGGGCGTCCTTTTACGCCCTGAGCTATAACTATACCCTGTCGGAGAAGCGGGGCGAGATGCGGGACCGTGCCCGGATGGTGGCCCAGCTTTCAGCGGAGTTCCTCCGCTCCGAGGGGGACGACACCCTCAGCCAGGGGAACACCCTGCGGAACCTGGCGGGGGTGGCGTCGCTGATGTCCGACGCCAAGTTCCTCATCTGCAACGACCAGGGCAGCATTCTGCTGACCTCGGACGAGACGCTGGCCGGCCGGGTCATCACCGTGCCGGAGGACATCATGGAGGACATCCTCCGGGGCGACGGCCTCTACGAGGGCCGCAGCACCGTGGGCCAGGCCTATGAGAAGAAGCAGTTCGTGGTGGGCGTTCCCGTCACGGACGGCCCCGCCGGCGCGCCGCTGGGCGTGGTGCTGGCGGTGATGAACGGCCGGGTGCTGATGGAGATGTGGCGCTCGTTCATCGGCCTGTTCTTTATGACGGCGGCCATGATATTGCTCATCGCCTTTGTGGCCAGCTCCCTCACCTCCATGCGCCAGATCCAGCCCATCTCCGAGATGGTCCAGGCCACCCGTGCCTACGCCGCCGGCAATCTGGACGTGCGCATCCATGAGGACGGCCGGGACGATGAGATCGGCGAGCTGGCGGCCTCCTTCAACCTGATGGCCGACTCCCTGGCCGAGACGGAGCGCCAGCGCCGGGACTTCATCGCCAATATCTCCCACGAACTGAAGACCCCCATGACCACCATCGCCGGCTATACCGACGGCATTCTGGACGGCACCATCCCGCCGGAGAAGGAGCGTCACTACCTCCAGATCATCTCCGACGAGAGCCGCCGCCTGAGCCGTCTGGTGCGGCGGATGCTGGACATCTCCCAGATCCAGTCCCTGGAGATGAAGAAGGAGGAGTTCGACCTGTGCGAGAGCATGCGTCTGGCCCTTCTGAGCATGGAGCAGAAGATCAACGACCGCGGCCTGGACGTAGAGGCGGACATCCCCGAGGATTCCGTCATGGTCCAGGGGGACAACGATCTCATCACTCAGGTCATCTACAACCTGCTGGAAAACGCCGCCAAATTTGCCGCCCCGGCCTCCGCCCTGTATCTGGGCCTGCGCCAGGTGGGGGACAAGGCTGTGGTCTCCATCCGCAACCGGGGCAACACCATCCCCGCCGAGGAGATCCCGCTGCTCTTTGAGCGGTTCCACAAGTCGGACAAGTCCCGCAGCGAGGACAAGGACGGCTACGGTCTGGGCCTGTATATCGTCAAGACCATCCTGGACCAGCACAAGGAGAAGATCACCGTCACCAGCGAGAACGGGATCACCACCTTCAGCTTTACCGTGCAGAGAGCACAGGCGATACACACCAACTGAGAGGAAAACCGATATGACAGAAGACAACAACAGGGACAGCCTGTTCCCCGGCCGGGAATCCCCCCTGCCCCGGGACGAGGCCCCAACCCTGGAGGAGCCCCGGGAAGTGGTGCTCACCTACAGCCTGCCGGCGGAGGAGCCCCGTGAGGTGGTGCTGACCTACAGCCGGCCCGCCCGCCGTCCGGCGGAGGAGACCCCCTGGTATATGCCCGGGGAGGAGCGGCAGGCGGAGCCTGTCCGGCTCCCCGGCGTCCCCGCCCGGGAAAAGGGCGACGTAGGCGTATGGAAGGAGGCCGCCCGGAAGGAGAAACGGCGCCGCCGCAGGATCTGGATCTTCGCGGCCTGCTTTGCCCTGGTGGCCGCCCTGGCCATCGGCGGCAGCATCTGGGCCTCCCGTCACCGCCAGACCGAGCCCCTGACCCCTGACGAGGGGGACAGCGCCAGCAGCATCGTGGACATCTTCAAGCCCGCCCCCAGGACCACCATCCCCCGGATGAAGGGGGATCCGTCCGTGCGCCTGACGATCAGTGAGGAGCGTGGCGAGGAGCTGACGGCCGCCCAGGTGTACCGGAAGGTGAACCCCTCCGTGGTCACCGTGGTGACGGAGCTGAGCAGCGGCGCCTCGGTGGGGACCGGCGTCATCATGACCCCGGACGGCTATATCATCACCAACGCCCACGTGATCTCCGGCGGCAAGAGCTGCTGGATCGCCCTGGATACCGGCGTCACCTACGACGTGAAGCTGGTGGGCTTTGACGAGCAGGAGGACCTGGCCGTGCTGAAGGCGGTGGACGCCGCCGACCTGCCTGCCGCGGAGTTCGGCAACTCCGACCGGCTGGAGGTGGGGGAGAAGGCCTACGCCATCGGCAACCCTCTGGGCATCGAGCTGCGGGGCACCCTCACCGACGGCATCATCTCCGCCGTGGACCGCCAGGTGGAGGTGGAGGACGGCAGCATGACCCTGATCCAGACCACCGCCCCCCTGAATAACGGCAACTCCGGCGGCCCCCTCATCAACGCCAGCGGCCAGATCGTGGGCATCAACACCCTGAAGATGAGCGGCAGCGGCTGGGAGGGAGAGGCCACCGTGGAGGGCCTGGGCTTTGCCTTGCCCATCAGCTCCGTTTGCTTCGTGGTGAACGATCTGATCGCCGACGGCACGTTCCGCGGTGTCCCCACCATCGGCGTCACCGTCATCACCACCCGGGACGATCAGGGCGGCACTCAGGTGCAGGTCTACTCGGTGGAGGAGGACTTCGGCGCCGCCGAGGCCGGCGTGCAGGAGGGTGACATCATCCTCATGGCGGACGGCCAGCCCATCTCCCAGACCTCGGATCTGCTGTCGGTGCGGCGGAGCCACGTGGTGGGCGACACCATGGTGCTGACTCTCCGGCGGGGCGAGGAGACCATCGAAGCGCCCGTGGTGCTGTACTCCAACAAGGGAAAATAAGAAGATACAGGAAAACGGAAAGCTGCCGGACCCTCGTCCGGCAGCTTTTTTGCCCGGCAAAAGAACCCTTCACTTATAGTCTCCCCGGGGGAAAAGTTGACTGTTCTGTTGCCTTCTATCGGTTCACAAAGAAAAAAATTGTTTTACACGCGCCGTGCGCAGGTTCTGGTTCTCTTTTTGAGAACAGAACCTGTTTTTGTATTTGTGTTTGCAGTATGATTATGCAATTTGTTTTTGCAGTATGGGTATGCAGTATGCAGTATGCAGTATGGTATACTTCCGTATGCTTAAGCATGCTTTCCCGGCGAAAGCTCCGTCAGTTCTCCTTCCGGGCCAGGGTCATCACGCCGGCGACCAGCAGAAAGACGCCGAAGGGCCGGCGGAGGAGATCGGCGTCCAGGGCGGTGGAGAGCCATGCGCCCACGGCCGCGGCGACCATCCCCCAGGGTACGGCGGCGGTGAGGACAGGCCGCTCCAGCAGGCCCTCCTTCCGGTAGGTGAGGAGGCCCATGGCGGCGGTGGGGAGGAAGTAGAGGAGGTTGACAGCCCGGGCCGCAGCGGGGTCCACCCCCAGGAAGAGGGTCATGATCAAAAGCAGCAGCGTCCCGCCGCCTACGCCCCAGGCGGAGAGGATGCCGGTGGCGCACCCGGCCAGCAGAGGCAGGAGGATCTCCTTCACAGCAGATACCTGACCCCGCCGTAGAGGAGGAAGAGGGCGAAGATCCGCCGCAGCCAGACCACCGGCACCTTGCCGAACAGCCGCCCCCCCAGGAAGCCGCCGATGAGGCCCCCCAGCAGATAGGGCCAGGCCATCTGCCAGTCCAGATTGCCCCGCCACCAGTACACGGCGGCGGACAGGGCGCACAGCGGCAGGACCAGGGCCACGCAGTTGGCGAAGGCGCGCCGCTGCTCCACGCCGCACCACAGCGTCAGCAGGGGGATGAGCGCCATCCCGCCGCCCCCGCCGAAGATCCCGTTGACGGCCCCGCCTGCCATGCCGGTGAGCCGCAGCTTCCACACCCTGTGCATATTGATCCCCCTCCTGTGATGTAGGGGCGGTCCCCCGCCCCGTCGGCAAAATCGGAAAGATTTTACCGAATGTCTTTACTGATACTTCTCGAAGCTCAGGCAGTCGGTGCACTGATCCTGGCTGGGGTTGGCCTCGTGAGTGCCCACCTGGATGCTGTGCAGACCGCAGCGGTTCTCGTCCTTGCAGTGATGGGCGCAGCTGGTGACGGTGCAGCCGATGGCGCTGTTGGGGGTGCAGGGACAGCCGTCGTTGGTATGGGTGCTGTTCATGGCGCGTTCCTCCTGAAATGAAAATAGAGTCAGGCATCAAGCCTGACTCTATTTTTGTGCAAATTCCGAAAGATTATGTATGCTTCAATCACAGACCCAGCAACTGTTTTTTCTTGGCGTCGAACTCCTCCTGGGTGAGGATGCCGCTGTCCAGCAGCTCCTTGTATCGCTTCAGTTCCTCCACCACGTCGCGGGGCTTTTCCGCCTCGAAGGGGGCGGCGGGGGCGGCGTTGACGGGCTCGGTATCGACTGGCACGTCGTTGATGGGGGCGGAGTACACAGGCGCCGCCGCTCTGACCGGAGGCTCCGGGGTGTCAAAGGCGGGGGCGTTGGGATCCGCCGTGACGATAGCGTTCATCTTATCCTGCATAAGGATGGGGGGAATGATCCCCACGAAGATAGCCAGGATCAGGCACAGAGTGGAGATGTCAGAGGGGACACCCTTCCGGATGGCCAGCTTGTCGATCCGCTGGGCGCTCTGATAGGTCCAGTAAATGATGTAGAACGGGACGAACATGCACAGGAGCAGCTTCTTGGTGGGATCCCGGGGCTCCTCGTCCTCCACCCGGTTGAGGAAGCCGGTGGTCCGATAGATCCAGATCAGGTACCAGATGCCGAAGGTGAACAGAAGGAGCAGAACGTGCTTGGCCAGGCCGCAGTAGCCCTCTTCCTCGGAGCCGGCGGCGGTGACGGTGGTGCCGTCCTGGTTCCATACGGTTTGCATCTCCGGCTCCGACACATCCGCTGTCTGATAGGCCCAGAGGCCGGCCAGCGCCACGCCCGCCACCATGGCCAGATCACTGAGCAGATTCCAGACGGAGAGCCAGCCCTGGAACAGGGCCTTGAATGACCCCTGGAAGACCCAATCGATAAGGAACAGCAGCAGCATCAGCGCACCCGGCGCAAAACAGATATACCGGTTTGCGTCTATCTTCCTGGCGAGGAAGACCACCACCGCCAGAGCGGCAAATGCCAGGAACATCAACGTTCTGTACCAGCTGATGTCGAAGCAGATGCTCAGGATCAGCCAGCGGAGCGCCGTCGCGCCGGCCGCCACCATGAGTGCGAGCCTGTGTTTCAGGAACAGCGCCACGGCCATGGCAAGAGTCAGGATGATCCACAGATATCCCCAGAAATTGTACGAGTACTCAAGATGGATCGTGTCAACCACATCGGACAGGATCTGGACGACGAAGCATATGGCCGCGATCAGGGCAAACAGGTCGAAGCTTTTTTTCTCTTCCATTTGATTGACCTCCCGGTTGTATTGTCGCTTCAAGCGAGTATGTTATGTATACTGTATCACATCATATCAAAAAATTCCAGTCTATCAGACTAAATTCATAAAACTTTGCCAAATCACAAAAAAGAGGCCGGCCGCCGAAGCGACCGGCCTTTGCGGAGAAATCGGTTTTGCTAAATTCCCAGCAGGTTCTTGGCGAACTGGAAGTAGATCAGCAGGGACAGAGCGTCCACGATGGTGGTGATGAAGGGGGAGGCCATCACCGCCGGGTCCAGGCCTACCTTCTTGGCCAGCAGGGGCAGGGTGCAGCCCACGAACTTGGCCACCGCCACGGCGCATATCAGGGTGAGGCAGACGATGGCGGCCACCAGGGGCTCCAGGGAGGTGTTGCCCAGCAGCATCCGGTCCACCAGCATCATCTTGGCGAAGTTGGCCACCGCCAGCACGGCGCCGCAGAGGAGGGCCACCCGCAGCTCCTTCCAGATAACGGAGAGGATGTCGGAGAAATCCACCTCGTCCAGACTCAATGCGCGGATGACGGTGACGCTGGCCTGGGAGCCGCAGTTGCCGCCGGTGTCCATCAGCATGGGGATGTAGGCCGTCAGCACCGGCACC
>CACZNU010000022.1 GCA_902782615.1 Oscillospiraceae bacterium
CCGAACACGGAAGTTAAGCTCGCTTCTGCCCACGATACTTGGCTGGAGACGGCCCGGAAAAATAGGTAGCGCCAACACGAAAGACCGTAGTCGAAAGGCTACGGTCTTTTTGCTATATTTGAGTGAGGTGCAAGATGATCCGGCTTGTCACAGATGACAATATATACCAGGCCGCGGTGATCCATTCCGCTGCATGGAAACAGTCACACAGCAGCTTTTGTACTCCGGAATTTGTTGCGATCCACACCCCGGAGCGTCAGATGGGCTATCTCCGCTCGGCGCTGGAGAAAGGGGCAAAACTGTATATGCTGTTTGAGGCAAAAAGACCTGTGGGGATAGTTTCCATATCAGATGATATGATAGAAAACCTCTATGTTCTGCCAGAGGAACAGGGAAAAGGGTATGGAACAAAGCTGCTGCGGTTTGCCATTGAGCAGTGTAAGGGGCATGCGACACTCTGGGTGTTGAACAATAATCTAGGAGCAAGACGGCTGTATACACGGCTCGGTTTTACTGAGACAGGTGAAGTCAAGCATCTTTCCGAGACACTGACGGAGATTGAAATGCGTTTGTAAAATCAAAAAGTACCCGGACGAGTTTTGCCCGGGTACTTTCTTCTTGATTGATTATTTAAAATTACTTTTGGACTGTTTTCACCGCACCGCTATCCTTTTTCAGCGGGAAGGGAATCTGCGCCAGGATCACGGCGATCAGCATCAAGACGCAGCCGAGATATTCGCGCCCAGTCATGCGCTGGTGCAGGATAATCGCGCCGGAGATCACGGCGAACACAGACTCCATACTCAGCAGCAGAGTGACAACGGTAGGATTGGAGTCCTTCTGGGCCAGGATCTGCAGGGTGTAGGCCACGCCGCTGGAGAAGATACCCACATAGAGAATGGGCAGCGCGCAGGAGAGGATGGCACTCCAATCGGGATGCTCAAAGATCGCCATACCCAGCGTGGACCAGAGCGCCGCCACCAGGAACTGGACGCAGGAGAGCTTCATGCCGTCCACCGTAGCGGTAAAGTGGTCGATGACAAGGATGTGTACAGCGAAGAACATGGCGCACAGGAGAATCAGCAGATCACCCAGCTGCAGCTTGAGATCACCGGTGATACACAGGAGATAGAGAGCCACCACAGCGATAGCCACGCTGATCCAGACGGGGAGGGAAACTTTCTTTTTCAGAAACAGGCCGCCAATGGGGACGAGAACGATGTACAGCGCGGTAATGAAGCCGGCTTTTCCGGCGTCCGTACCGGCACCCATGCCGGCCTGCTGGAAGTTGGCGGCTACGGCCAGCGCCGTACCGCAGCAGATACCGCCGATGAGCAGATGCTTCCGATCCGCTGCCTTCTCCACAGCGGTGCGCACAACCTTGTTCTTGTTGAGCTTGTCGAAAATGACGATGATGATCACCAATACTACTACAGCCACGTACGAGCGGATGGCGTTGAACGTCATGGGCTCGATCACATCGGCGCACATGTCCTGGGCCACAAAGGCGGTGCCCCAAATGAGGGCCGCCAGCAGAGGGAAAACGATCTGCCGGATGGGGTTTGTCTTGTTCATTCCTCTTCCTCACTCTCTTTCCGGGGACTCGTCTGATCCGGAATGGGGTTGACGTGCCACTTGAATTTGTTTTCGGTGCCGTGAAGGAGACGTTGAATATTGCCGCGATGGCAATAGATAGCCAGCCCGGAGATCAGGATACACAGAATGAGATACTTCCCGTTGAGCCCGAATACGAAGGCGGAGGTGACGGGAATGCTGGCCGCAGCAAATATCGAGCCCAGCGAGACATATCGCGTCAGCAGCCACAGCCCGAAGAACAAGCCCCAGGCTACCAGCGTTACACGCCAGTCGATAAACCACACCAACACGCTGCCGCACAGGATGCCCTTGCCGCCCTTGAAGCCGAAGAACACGGGAAACATATGGCCCAGCTCACAGCCCAGACCGCCCAGCAGAACGCCCAAGGTCCAGTCATGGAGCAGGTAGTCCAGCATACAGCCGCCGATCAAAGCGGCGATGACGGTTTTACCCATGTCGGTGGCGATGACCAGGAGGGCATATTTGGCGCCGTAGATGCGGTAGAAGTTTGTGAGACCGGCGTTGCCGCTGCCGTGCTTGCGCACGTCATCCCGTATGATGAAATGGGAAACCATGACGGAGCCGTTGATGCAGCCCAGAAAATAGGATACCAGCAGCACAACCGCCGAGGCGAAAATGTGAAACATCAGCTGTCCTCCTCGCCTTTCTGGCGGATGGTCAGAATGACAGGCGTTCCCTCCAGCCCAAATACGCCGCGGATCTGGTTTTCCAGGTAGCGCTGGTAGGAGAAGTGGAACAGTTTCTTGTCGTTGCAGAAGATAACGAAGTGGGGCGGCTTTACGCCCACCTGGGTCATATAGTAGATCTTCAGGCGGCGGCCCTTGTCGGTGGGAGGCTGGACGCGGGTCTGGGCATCGGCCAGGACGGAGTTGAGCATACCTGTGGTGATGCGGGTGGCAGCTTGTTCGTTGACATAGTTGATGAGCTCGAAGAGACGGTTGACCCGCTGGCCGGTCATGGCGGAGATGAATACGATGGGAGCATAGGTCATGTAGCTCAGATCCCGGCGGATATCCTCCCGCATCCGGTCCATGGTCTTGTCGTCCTTCTCAATGAGATCCCACTTGTTCACCACAATGATGCAGGCCTTGCCGGCCTCGTGGGCCAGGCCCGCCACCTTGGTATCCTGTTCCGTGACGCCGTCCTGGGCATCGATCAGGATGAGGCACACGTCGCTGCGCTCAATGGCCATGGTGGCGCGAAGAACGCTGTATTTCTCGATATTGTCGTCCACCCTGGACTTCTTGCGCATACCAGCGGTGTCGATGAAGTTGTATTTGCCCTGGGCGTTCTCAAAGTAGCTGTCGATGGCGTCCCGAGTGGTGCCGGCCACGTTGCTGACGATGACCCGCTGTTCACCCAGAATCTTGTTGGTCAGGCTGGATTTGCCCACGTTGGGCTTCCCGATGATGGCCACCTGGATCACATCGGACTCGTCCTCATCATCCTCCTGAGGCGGGAAGTACTTGACGCACTCGTCCAGCAGATCGCCGGTGCCGTGACCATGGACGGCGGAGACAGCCACGGGATCACCCAGACCCAGATTATAGAATTCATAGAATTCCGGGTCGGTGGTGCCAGTAGAATCCATCTTGTTGACGGCCAGCACAATGGGCTTGCCGGAGCGCTGAAGCATATGGGCCACCTCCTGGTCGGAGGCGGTCATGCCGCTCTTGATGTCCACCACGAAGATGATGACGGTGGCGTTGTCGATGGCGATCTGGGCCTGGTCCCGCATGAAGGACAGGATCTGACTATCGGTGCTGGGCTCGATACCGCCGGTGTCCACCAGGGTGAACTTGCGGCCCACCCATTCACACTCGCCGTAAATGCGGTCGCGGGTGACGCCGGGGGTGTCCTCCACAATGGACAGACGCTGACCGATCAATTTATTAAACAGCATGGACTTGCCCACCTTGGGTCGTCCCACAATGGCAACAACAGGTTTAGACATGGGGATTCACTTCCTTTTTGATCAAACAGAGGGGTTATAGCGGTAGTATTCTTCGCTGTCCTCGGCGGGGCGGGACTCCTTTTGCTGTCCGTCCAGACCGAAGATGGCGTCGCAGAGCTGAAAACCGTCCTGGGCTACGAAGGTGACAGGGACGCCCAGCTCCTGCTCCACCTGCCGGATGGTCACGTCATCCAAAAACACGTTTTCATGATAGCGGAGCATATTGTCCGGCAGCAACAGGCGCTGACCCAGATCCCGGCCCTTCAGCGTACGGATCAGATCCTGACCGGTGATGAGACCGGAGACAACAATCTTCTCGCCGAAGAATCGATTCGTCACGGGAACGACCTGCCCCTGAATGCCGGGACACTTGGCCATGGCGTCATGTACCAGACTCTCAATCATGGGAGCGGCATCCAGTCCGGTGGCAATGGTAAAGGGGGTGGAGGTCTCATCCTCGTCCACCATGCGGAGGGCACCGTGGAATTCCACCTCCAGCAGGCGCAGCATGCCTACGCCGTTTTCCAGCTGATTGTAGTTCTCATAATACTCGTCCGGCGGCAGCTGGCGACCGGCCAGAAGATAGAACTCATCGGAACACCAGAAGAGGGTGGAGCCAAACCGATCCCGGCAGCGCTTGCCGAAGCCCTCTACCAGGTCGATGACCGCCGCGGCGGTCTCGGCATTGTACTCCTCCAGAGGATAGAGCCCATCGCGATAGCGGGTCAGGCCCACCGGTACGATGGCCACGCTGGTGACGCCGGGGTGCATGTCGGCAAGATCCTCCATGGTCCGCTGCAGGGCGGGACCATCGTTGATGCCGGGGCAGGCCACGATCTGGCAGTTCATGTGGATGCCGTTTTCCGCCAGACGCCGCATGGCGTCAATGGACTTGCCGGCGTGGGGATTGCCCAGCATTTTGGCCCGGAGCTCCGGATCCGTGGTGTGGACGGAGACGTTGATGGGGGAGATGCGCAGATCGATGATCCGCTGGATGCTCCGCTCCGCCATGTTGGTGAGGGTGATATAGTTGCCCATCAGGAAGGACAGTCGGGCGTCATCGTCCTTGAAATAGAGACTCTTGCGAAGTCCTTGCGGCATCTGATCCACAAAGCAGAAAATGCAGTTGTTGGCGCAGGAGTGGGCGTGATCCATGAGATAGGTTTCAAAGTTCAAGCCAAGATCCCGGCCCTCCGCCTTGCGGATACGGACGGCCCGCACCGTACCGTCGGGCTGCTGCAGCTCCAGCCGGGCGATGGGATCATAGCCGTAGAACCGGTAGTCCAGCACGTCCACGATCCGATGGCCGTTGATGGTCAACAGCTTTTCGCCGGGCTTGATATGCGCTTTTTCGGCGGGGCTGTGGGGATCCACAGACATGATAACGGTACTCATGATATGACGACCTCTTCCTGGTATCAATGGCAATACAAAATCAATTTATTATATATGAATTCTACCCGTTTTGCAAGGGCAGGGACACCCGGCGGGCAAAAAAGTAAGGAGGGAAGAAAAACTCTTCCCTCCTAACAAGGACACACGGATCGATTACTTGCCTGCGGCCACGGACTTGATGACCTTGACCTCACGGCCGTTATAGGTACCGCACTCCGGGCACATTCTGTGAGGCAGATGCAGCGCACCGCACTTGGGGCATGCCACCAGACCGGGAGTCGCCAG
>CACZNU010000023.1 GCA_902782615.1 Oscillospiraceae bacterium
CCGAACACGGAAGTTAAGCTCGCTTCTGCCCACGATACTTGGCTGGAGACGGCCCGGAAAAATAGGTAGCGCCAACACGAAAGACCGCAGTCGAAAGACTGCGGTCTTTTACTATTGCAACGACTGCAACGACGGGTATGAGCAAATGGATATAGGAGACCTTACTGCTTACTTGCGTTCTAACTTAGGCTGGTGGTACTCGCAGCCCTCGTCAAAGCGTACCTGCTCGGGGGGAAGCTCCAACAGTTCCGGATGATCCAGATAGCGCCGCATATCCGAGAAGAAGCGCGCATAATGGGCACCGGAGCAGACCCGCTCGTCGGCGGTGATGCCCATGGGAAGATAGCGCTTCATCCGGGTCTCACCGTTTTCCACCACAGCCACCTTCTCAGTCATGCCCATGCCGAAGAAGAGTCCCACATTACCCCAGTTATAGAGGTGATGGTTGACGTCGTGGAGGCCGATGGACGCGGTGTTGGTGATATACATCCCCACATAAAAGGGCAGCTCCTCCATCAGCACGCTCGGGGCTAGACCATAGCGATCCAGAACGTGGACCAGGCCTACGATGACAGAGGCAAGACCGGGGACTGCAAACAGGAAGCTCAGCAGCTTATCCACGAAACCAGCAGGCTGATCGCCCCGGTTTGCGGCAACGGCGGCTTCCATGCGGTCGCGCACATCATATAAGGTGTCTGTCAGGTCAAATTTGATCTTGACCACGGCTTCGCCCCGGTCAATATTATTGGGATCCTTGAGAATGGTAAAGGCGGCGGAGCAATTATTCCGGGCAAACAGCTGTTTGTTCATGATGAAGCGGTTGACCTCCGGATTGCGGCTGATGGCCCGGACATAGGCTGCCACGATAATTTGCATATAGGTAATCTGCTGGCCCTTTTCCGTCCTTTGGCTGCGGATATACCGGGACATGGCCTCCATGTCGGCCTTGTGCTTCAAAAAGACCTGAGCGTCACAGCGCATTGGCATGACATAAGGCGTGATCTTGATGACGGGGTCAATTCCTTTTACTCTCCGCCCATCCGGTCGTCTTCCAAACATAGGTTTTCTCTCCCTTTTCCTATTTATTGTGTGCTATTTACAAGGGAACCGTGCGGTGTGTTTTTTGAAGCGGCGGCTATTTCTCCTCGGCGATCTTCTTCTGGGTGTCGGCGAGGACCTCCGCACGAAGGGCCTTCAGATACGGCGAAAATGCCACAGCGTCATTGCCGTAGGTGAGATTCAGCTCATATTCCAGTGGCAGCCAGGTGTCAAGAGGAGACTCGTTGTGTTGAATGACAGCCTCCAGCTTATCCAGCGCCTTATAGAGCTTAGCCTCGCCCGTTTCCAGAGCGGCCATTTCGGCGTAGAGGGCGGTCATGTCGGTGCAGTAGGGCTCCGGCAGGGTGGCGACCCAGTTCAGGAGAAGATTGTCCTCCTTGTCGGTATCGGCGTTCGACTTGAGAAAGGTGGGAATGTCGCCGGTAAAACACTCGCCCAGGTCGTGAATCAGGCACATTTGGAGCACCTTATCCATGTCCAGCTCCGGGAACTCGTCCCGCAGAAACCAGGCCATCAGGCACAGGCGCCAACTGTGCTCCGCCACGCTCTCATGTCGGCCGCCTGAGGTATAGCAGTGGCGGGTGGCATCCTTCAGTCGTTCTGCCAAATGAAGCTGTTGCAGCAAAAGTCTGGGGTCCATGGTATCACCTCCTGGAAAACATTATAGCGGATGATGTGACATCTGGCAAGAAAAAAGCAGGGCGGGCATTGGCCCGTCCTGCTGTGCGTTATACATATTGCTGGGATACCACGTCGAAGACGCCGCGGGTTGTGATGCGCAGGGTGGGTATTACATTCAGCGCCATGAAGCTCAAGGTCATGAAAGGATCCACACCCCGGCTGACACCGGCTGTAAAGGCTTTTTCCTTTGCATCTTCCAGTTTTTCATTGACCACCACCAATGGCTCATCCGACATGATGCCGGCGATAGCCAGGGGGACCTCGGCAGTGGACAGTTCGCCCTCGGCTACGATGATGCCGCCGTTGAGCTCCACCACCCGGTTGGCGGCGTAGGCCATGTCCTCCTCATTGGTGCCCACGACAATAATGTTGTGGGAATCGTGGCTGATGCTGGTGGCCACGGCACCCCGCTTGAGGCCGTAGTTTTTGATATAGCCCAGGCCGATGTGGTGGGTGTTCTTGTGGCGCTCGATGACAGCGATCTTCAGGATATCCTGTTCCACGTCAATGTGATCGGAGTATCCGGCATCGGTGGTGACGATCTCATTGGGGACCATGCCGATGACACCGCGTGGGCGGGCATCCCGGAAGTCCTCCGCCGTCAAATGCTTTAGACGGAAGGTGTCGTGGGCACGCTGGGACAGGTACGGCTCGATCTCCGGGGCGGAAAAGTCCGTCAACACGCCATGGTCACACATAAGGACGCCCTTCTTATAGACCTGCTGGATGTTGAAGGAGTGGAAGTCATCGATGATGACGAAGTCCGCCAGATAGCCGGGGGCGATGGCGCCCCGGTTGTTCAACAGGAAGTAACGGGCAGCGTTGTGGCAGGCGGCTTTGATGGCGATGATGGGATCTACGCCCAGGGAAATGGCTTTTTTGACGATATAGTCGATGTGGCCCTTCTCCAGAAGGTCGTTGGGGTGCTTGTCGTCGGTGCAGAACATGCAGCGCTCCACGTACTTGTCGCAGAGCAGGGGAATCAGGGCCTCCAGATTGCGGGCGGCGGTGCCATCGCGGATCATGATGAACTGGCCGCGCTGCAGCTTGGCGATGGCGTCATCCAGCTCAGAGCATTCGTGGTCGGAGTAGACGCCGGCGGCGATATAGGCGTTGAGCTTGTTGCCCTGCAGGCCGGGGGCGTGGCCGTCGATCTTCTTGTGGTGGGCCTGGGCTGCCACGATCTTGGAAACCACCTCCTTGTCGTTGTGAATGACGCCGTAGGAGTTCATCATCTCCGCCAGCCCCTGGACTCTGGGGTGCTCATAGAAAGAGTCGATGGCCCGGTAGTCCAGAATGGCGCCGGACTCATCCAGCGGTGTCGAGGGGACGCAGGAGGGCAGCATGAACCGCACATCTACCGGCAGATCCTCCGTGGCCTGGAGCATATAGTCGATGCCGTCGGTGCCCATGACGTTGGTAATCTCGTGGGGATCGGTGATGACGGTGGTGGTGCCGTGGGGCAGGACCGCTTTGGCAAACTCTGTGGGGGAGACCAGGGAACTCTCCAGGTGGATATGGGCATCCAGGAAGCCGGGGAGGACGATCTGATCGGAGACATCCACCTCCACGACGCCCTCGTAATGGCCCATGCCCACGATTAGCCCCTCGGCCACGGCAATATCGTCATGGCACAGCTCGTTGGAAAACACGTTGACGTAGGTGGCGTTTTTCAGCACCAGATCCGCCTTTTCCCGGCCGGCGGCCACGTCAATGATACGGAGCTTTTTGTTCAGCTTCCGATTGATCTTACCGGCGTAACTCTCGATGACTGCCATAAAACCCCCTCCTCATATTTGTTTTATTAATTCCTCATATTAGCACAACGAATGATGGATGTCCACAATTATTTTGCACTTTAATCAAATAAATATAATGAATGAAAAAAACACCGGCATCCAGGATGCCGGTGTTTGGGTGAAAGATTACTTTTCAGTACCGTCGCTGTTGAAGAGGGGAAGACGTGCCAGGAACTTGATGTCGGTGCGGTTGGCGGCATCGCCCTCGGCCAGAACGGCGATGCGGCCGGTGACGGTACCGCCGGCCAGGTTGACCAGCTTCTCCATGGCAAGCAGGCTCCCGCCGGTGGAGATCACGTCGTCGATGAGGAGGATGCGTTTGCCGCAGATCAAATCCGCATCATCGCGGCCCAAGTATAGCTTCTGGACGCCGGCGGTGGTAATGGACTGATCCTCTACGTGGATGGGATCGGGCATATAGGCCTTGGCACCTTTCCGGGCGATAAAGTACTTCTCCGCGCCGGACTGGCGTGCCATCTCGTGGATCAGGGGAATGCTCTTGGCCTCAGCGGTGAAGAGGTAGTCGTAGCTGTCCTGAGGGACCAGCTTCAGCAGTTCGCGGGCGCAGGCGACCGTCAGCTCCGCATCGCCAAAGCAGATGAAGGCGCCGATGTACAGGTCGTCGGTAACTTTGCACAGGGGCAGCTCGCGGTGCAGACCGGCTACGGTAATGGGATACGTCATAACAAACTCCTTCTGCCGTCTTTGCTCTTCCGCAGAAAACTGATCCGGCCGACGGCTGACGCGGCTGTCCGCAGCGGGGAGAGCAGCCGTCTTTCGGTGACGGCGTACCAGTATAGATAGTCCGGACAGGCGTTTGAGAACCTGATAACATCATTATAAAACGAACGGAGAAAATGTCAATAAGCGATCGGAATGTACGGAGGATGTTTTTCCCGGTGAGACATGACAACTTGTATAAAAAAAGTGCCAAGTTTTTTCTTATAATTACGCCAGTTTTCTTCAAAGCCCCCTTGAGAAATTGGAAAAAGAGTGATATTATTACTCCTGATGGGAAAGGGTCCCACGTATACAATTCCGTCAAGGAACAATTTTTGAGGAGGCAGATTATTATGAATGCTTATCTGGCAAGCGTGCTTGAGAACGTCAAGACCAAGCACGGCAACGAGCCCGAGTTCGTCCAGACTGTTGAGGAAGTCCTGACCTCTCTGGAGCCCGTGATCGAGAAGCACCCCGA
>CACZNU010000024.1 GCA_902782615.1 Oscillospiraceae bacterium
TCCGGCGCCGGCCTGCCCATGTTCATGCACATCCCCGGCGAGAACCTGAAGGGCGTGTATTCCGCCAACGAGTTCCTGACTCGCATCAACCTGATGAAGGCCTACCGCGAGGACAGCGATACCCCCATCATGGATCTGAAGGGCAAGACCGTGGCGGTGGTCGGCGGTGGCAACGTGGCCATGGACGCCGCCCGCTGCTCCAAGCGCCTGGGCGCTGACGTGTACGTGGTGTATCGCCGCGGCATGGAGGAGCTGCCCGCCCGTAAGGAAGAGGTGGAACACGCCATCGAGGAGGGCATTATCTTCAAGACCCTCAATAACCCCGTTCAGATCAACGGCGATTCCGAGGACTGCGTGTCCTCCATGACCTGCATCGAGATGGAGCTGGGTGAGCCGGATGCCTCCGGCCGCCGCCGCCCTGTGGCGAAGGCCGGCAGCGAATTCGAGCTGAAGGTGGACGCCGTTATCATGTCCCTGGGCACCAGCCCCAACCCGCTGATCAAGAGCACCACCAAGGGCCTCGAGGTCAACAAGAAGGGCGGCATCATCGTCAATGAGGACGGCCTCACCAGCCGCGAGGGCGTGTATGCCGGCGGCGATGCCGTTACCGGTGCCGCTACCGTCATCTTGGCCATGGGCGCCGGCAAACTGGGCGCCAAGTCCATCGACGAGTACCTGAGCAACAAGTAAGCGGACAAGTACATAGCTGTCCCAAGGGGCCTCACCGGCAAGGTGAGGCCCCTTTTGCGCAGGATTCTGTCTTGTTTTCATCGCTTTGTTATGGTATAATTTTTAAATTGGAAACGAATGCAAGTGAGGATGTCATTATGAACAAAAAGACCGGCCGGAGCCGATCCCTGCTGGGCCGATTTGTGTCCTATTTCAAAAACCACAGGAAGCTGTTCTTCCTGGATATCAGCTGCGCCTTTATGATCGCCCTGATCGACCTGGCTTTTCCGTTGATCTCCCGCACCGCCATGTACCACTGGCTGCCGGAGCGCAAGTTCACCGTGTTCTTCGGGGCGATGGCCGCCGTGGTGGTGGCGTACATGATCCGCTCCGGACTCAGCTTTGTGGTCAGCTATTGGGGCCACACCTTCGGCATCCGGGTGGAGGCGGATATCCGCCGGGATCTCTTCGCCCACATGCAGGAGTTGGGCTTTGACTTCTACGACCGGAACCGCACCGGCCAGTTGATGAGCCGCTTGACCACCGACCTCTTCGAGGTGACAGAACTGGCCCACCATGGACCGGAGGATCTGTTTATCTCTGCCGTCACCATCATCGGCGCGGTGATCGTCATGTTCACCATCCGCTGGGAGCTGGCTGTGGTGGTGCTGATCATTGTGCCCAGTCTGCTGGTGGTGGTCATGCGGCGGAGACGGTGCATGAGCGCGGCCTCCCGGGAGGCCAAGCAGAAGACCGGCACCATCAACGCCGAGATCGAGTCCAGCCTCAGCGGTGTCCGCACCACCAAGGCCTTTGCCAACGAGCAGGAGCAGCAGGAGCGCTTTGACGGCGCCAACGAGGTATTCAAGACTGCCAAGCGGAATTTTCACAAGGAGATGGGCCTGTTTAACGCCAGTATGGAGTTTTTGGTGACCATCCTGCCTGTGGCGGTGATCGCCGTAGGCGGCTGGCTCATCATGCGGGAGCGGATGAACTATATCGACCTCATCACTTTCAGCCTGTACGTGACCACCTTCGTCACCCCCATCCGCAAGCTGGCCAATTTCGCCGAGATGTTCTCCAACGGCTTTGCCGGCCTCAAGCGCTTTGCCGAGCTGATGGACACCCAGCCTACCATCCAGGACGCCCCGGACGCGGTGGATCTGGAGAACGTGAGGGGACAGGTGACGGTGGATCACGTTTCATTCACCTACGACACCGTCACCGAGGTACTCCACAACGTGTCGCTGGACGTGGCGGCGGGGGAGACCATCGCCATCGTAGGTCCCAGCGGCGGCGGCAAGAGCACCCTGTGCCAGCTGCTGCCCCGGTTCTATGACGTGACCTCCGGCTCTATCTCCGTGGACGGCCAGGACGTGCGCCACCTGACCCAGGCCTCTCTGCGGCGGAGCATCGGCATCGTGCAGCAGGACGTGTTTCTCTTTGCCGACACCGTCCGGGAGAATATCCGCTATGGCCGGCCCGACGCCACCGACGAGGAGGTGGCTGAGGCCGCGAAGCGGGCGGAGATCTACGACGACATCATGGCTATGCCAGACGGTTTTGACACCTACGTGGGTGAGCGGGGCACCCTGCTCTCCGGCGGACAGAAGCAACGGGTGGCCATTGCCCGCATCTTCCTGAAGAATCCACCCATCCTGATCCTGGACGAGGCGACCTCCGCGCTGGACAGCGTCACCGAGAGTCGGATCCAGCACTCCTTCGACGAGCTGGCTGCCGGCCGCACCACCCTTATCATCGCCCACCGGCTCAGTACCATCCGTAAGGCCCACCGCATCCTGGTGGTGCAGGATGGCGTCATCGCCGAGCAGGGCACCCACGAGGAGCTGCTGGCCAAAAACGGGGCATATGCCAGGCTCTACCACACCCAGAACCTGGGAGAGCTGGCATGAGCATGGACAAGAGAGGATTGTTGGACCGGGTAGCCCGGGACGGCGAGGAGCGGATGCTGCTGGGCCGGATCTGGGACAAGTACGATCAGTGCCGGAACCGGAACATCCCGGTCCATTCCGATTTTTTGTCGCCTCAGGAACAGGCGGCGGCGGAGCGGCTGCTGCACATGATGGGCGTGGCCGGCGGCTACGTCTGGTGGGGAGGCTATGAGGGCGCGGAACGGAGACAGCTCCACTTCCTGCCGGACTGGCAGGAGACGCCGGATGACGAGGCGATCCGCTGCCTGCACTGTACTTTCTATGAGGCGGGAAAGCTGACCCACCGGGACTTTTTAGGCAGCCTGATGGGGCTGGGATTGACCCGGGAGAAGATCGGCGATATACTGGTGTCGGAGCGATCCGCCGACATTCTGGTGGCGGACAGCGTGGCAGATTTCCTGCTGCGGGACTGGACCGCCGCCGGACGGACGGCACTGAAGGTGGAGGAGATCCGGTTCTCGGAGCTGACCGCTCCTTCGCAGCAGGTGAAAGAGCTTCGCGACACGGTGTCCTCCCTGCGGCTGGACAGCGTACTGGCGGTGGGCTTTTCCACCAGCCGGGGCAGGGCGGCGGAGGCCATCGAAACCGGACGGGTCCAGGTGAATTGGACCGTGTGTCAGAAGCCGGACAAGCAGGTGGCCCAGGGCGACGTGATCAGTGTGCGCGGCGCAGGCAAATGCCGACTGGCAGCGGTGGGCAGTATGACGAAAAAAGGCCGTATTTTTATCACGGTGGAGCGATATTTGTAAGTTTTAGGAGATTCTATGGACCAGAAAAAGATCGACCGCATCAGCGCCCTGGCCCGCAAGGCCAAGACGGCGGAGGGCCTGACACCGGAGGAGATCCGGGAACGGGACGTGCTGCGCCGGGAGTATATCGACTCGGTGGTGGGCAACCTGCGCCGGGAGCTGGAGCACACTTACGTGGTGGATGAACACGGCAACAAGCGGAAGCTGACGGGGAAGGGAGGCTTGAAGTCCTGATGGAATACCATTACGGCGGAGGAAATTACTCCAACAATGACAACAACAAGAAGTCGGGAAGCGGGGACTTTTTCTCCTGGGCGCTGATTGCCTTCTTCTTCCTGACGGGACTGTGGCCCCTGGGCCTGTTTCTGCTGATCTCCAAGCTGTCCGACGGAAGCGGGAGAAAAAAACGCAGCTACGGCCGGACCACCACCGCCCGTCCGGCTGCCGCCAACGCCACACAACAGAAGACTTATGCCGAGGCGGACAAGGCGAAGAACAAGGCCGCCAGCGCCATGGCCAACGTGACCAGAACACCCCAGTACGGGGAAAAGGGCAGCCGGATCATGACCATCATCGGCGCGATCCTGGCCGCTGTCGGTGCTCTGGCGTTGGTGGACGGCATCGGCGATGCCGCCATGTACGGCAGTTTCTGGTACGTCATGGAGGATATCTTCTTCTCCACCGGCATGCTGGCCGGTGGCCTCGGACTGCTGTTGGGCGGCTGGGGCATGAAGCGCCGGACCCGGCGCTTCGCCAAATATCTGGCCGCCGCCGGCAAGAAGGATGCCATCGACATCAACCGCATGGCGGAGGTGGCGGAGGTTAGTGAGCGCAAGGCGGAGAAGGATCTGGAGATCATGGTGGAGAAGGGCATGTGGGGCCCGGAGGCCTTTGTGGACAACACCAACGACATGCTCTTCCGGACTCAGGCCGCCGCGGCGGAGTATTTCAAGAAGAAGGGAACACCCACCGCGGGTGCCGCTGCTCCCGTACAGGCGGAGGAGGGCTTCTCCGGCATGCTGCGGAACATCCGCCGGGCCAACGACCGCATCGCCGACCCGGCGCTCTCTGCCAAGATCGACCGGCTGGAGGAGATCACCGCCCGGATCTTCAAGGCCATCGAGGACGATCCCAGCCGCCGGGAGAAGGCGGGCACCTTTCTCAATTACTATCTGCCCACCACTCAGAAACTGCTGGACAGCTATGCCGACTTTGAGGAGGCCGGCGTCAGCGGCACCAATCTTGGCCAGGCCAAAGCCCGGATCGAGAAGACCATGGACAATATCGTGGCCGGCTTTGAGCATCAGCTGGACCAGCTGTACCAGGCCGACGCCATGGATGTGGACAGCGATATCCGGGTCATGGAGACCATGCTGCGCCGGGACGGCGCCAGCGTGGAGGATGACTTCGGCCTGAACGGCGGTACCGCTGTTCAGGAGTGGGAACAGGAATAAAGACATCGGTTTTGCAGCAGGCTGTGTCGGAGGGACTTCCCCCTGATACAGCCTGTTATACATATTATAAAAGAAAGTCTTGCAAATGAGAGGGAAATAGTTTACAATGCAGATCATATCGGGGAGAGGAGGAGAACACCATGACAGAACAGATTGTCAGTCGGAGCAATCCGCTGGTGAAGCACGTTCGTCAGCTGGCCGCCTCGGGTGACTATCGGCGCCGGGAGGGACAATTCCTATGCGACAGTCCCAAGCTGCTGGAGGAGGCTCTGCGGTGGGGCGCCTGCGTGGATACGGTGATCTGCACCGATCCGGATCGTCTGCCGCTCCTGCCGGAAAACGTGCGCTGCGTGCAGGTGTCGCAGGAGCTGATGGGTTTTGCCTCCCCTATGAAGACCCCACAGGGGGTGCTGTTTGTCTGCACCATGCCCCGACAGGAGCTGCCGGAGAAGCTGGACGGGCGGCGCTACGTGGCGCTGGACGGCGTTCAGGATCCCGGCAACGTGGGCACGGTACTCCGCACGGCGGATGCCTTTGAGACAGGCGGTCTTTTTCTGCTGCCCGGCTGCGCCGACCCCTACAGTCCCAAAACCATCCGCGCCTCCATGGGGGCCATCTTCCGCCGCCCGGTGTGGCAGTGCGGCGTTGGGGAGATGGTTGAGCTCATTCGACGCAGCGGCCTGAAGCTATATGGCGCCGCCCTGCGACAGGATACGGTGGACGCCCGCATCGTCAGCTATGACGGAGCGGTCATCGCCATCGGCTCCGAGGGCCGGGGACTCAGCGACGAGGTGCTGACCCTGTGCGATGCCACGGTGAAGATCCCCATGAGCCAGCGGTGCGAATCGCTGAACGCGGCCATGGCGGCGACGATCCTGTTGTGGGAGGCGTATCGGTAATGGCGGCTTTGAAGTATTGGATATGGCTGTCCTCTGTGCCCGGAATGAGCAACCGGAGCAAGCTGCAGCTTTTGGAGCATTTTTCCTCGCCGGAAGAGGTATACTACGCCGATGCGGAGGCTGCCATGACGGCGGGGCTGAGCCGGGATCAGGCGGAGCGCATCGCCGACAAATCCCTGGAGCGAACGGAGCGGATCCTGGCCGACTGCGCCCGGAAGGAGATCTTCGTGGTGACCTTGGAGGATGCGGCCTATCCCAACCGCCTGCGGAATATCTATGATCCGCCGGTGCTGCTGTACGGACGGGGCGCCATGCCCCTCTTTGACGAGGAGGCGGCAATTGCCGTGGTGGGTACCAGAAGGGCCACGCCCTACGGGCTTCATGTCGCCGAGGATCTCAGCTATCAGATGGCCCGGGAGGGGGCGCTGGTGGTGTCCGGCATGGCAAAAGGCGTCGACGCCGCTGCCCACCGGGGTGCGCTCCGTGCCGGCGGCTTTACGGCGGCCATCCTGGGTGGCGGTGTGGATGTGGTATATCCCGAGTCCAACCGCCGGCTCTATGAGGATATCGCCGCCACCGGCGTGCTGCTGTCGGAGTATGCACCGGGCAGCGAGCCGGAGGCCTGGCACTTCCCGGCACGGAATCGGATCATCAGCGGACTGTCCCTGGCTGCGCTGGTGGTGGAGGCGCCGGAGAAGAGCGGCGCGCTGATCACCGCCAATACCGCCCTGGAGCAGGGGCGGGATGTATTTGCCGTGCCCGGCCCTATCGACGCCCCGGAGAGCCGGGGCTGCAATCAGTTGATCCGCAGCGGGGCCGGACTGGCCGGCTGCGCCTGGGATATCCTCAGCGAGTATGAGGGCCGCTATCCCCACAAGCTGCGCCGCCGCAGCGGCAGACTGCCGGATCTGCCGGAGGGAGCAGCGGAGGAGGTGGTGCCGGAGACGGCACAGACCGACGCCGTGGCGGCTATGACGAGGGAGCAGTGGAGCGGCTTGACGGACGATCAGATCCGGGTGATGCAGGTACTGCACATTGATCGGCCCCTGCTGACCGATGAAGTGGCGGAGCAGACAGAACTGCCTGTGCGGCGGGTGCTCTCAGCCCTGACAGTTTTGGAAATCGACGGCTTTGCCCGCCAGAGCGGCGCCCGCTGCTTTGTGCGCACGGTGGAGCTTTATCAGGAGGAACAGTAATTATGGCAAGAAAGGCTGACAAGAATCTCGTGATCGTGGAGTCCCCGGCCAAGGCCAAGACCATTGGCAAGTATCTGGGACCGGATTATGAGGTGAAGGCCTGCATGGGCCATCTGCGCGATCTGCCCAAGAGCACCATCGGCGTGGACGTGGACAACGATTTTGAGCCGGATTACCGGCCCATCAAGGGCAAGGAGGACATCATCCGGGATCTGAAGCACGCGGCAAACGCCAGCGCCACGGTCTATCTGGCCACCGACCCGGACCGTGAGGGAGAGGCCATTTCCTGGCACCTGCAGCACCTGCTGGAGCTGGATGAGAAGAAGGCCCGCCGGGTCACCTTTAACGAGATTACCCGCAAGGTGGTCACCGACAGCATTGCAAAGCCCCGGGATATCGACCAGGATCTGGTGGACGCCCAGCAGGCCCGCCGTCTGCTGGACCGTATCGTGGGCTATCAGATCTCCCCGCTGATGTGGAAGAAGATCCGCCGCGGACTCAGCGCCGGACGGGTCCAGAGCGTGGCAGCCCGAATGGTGGATGACCGGGACCGGGAGATCGAGGAATTCCAGCCCAAGGAGTACTGGACCCTGGACGCCCTCCTGAAGAATGAGGCGGGATCCGCCTTCACCGTTCGCTACCACGGGAAGAACGGCAAGAAATATGAGCCCGCCTCCCGGGAGGAGGTGGAGACACTGGAGCAGGAGCTGCGCCAGATGCCCTTCACCGTGGGCAGCGTAAAGCGGGCCGACAAGCAGCGCTCCCCGGCGCCGCCGTTCACCACCTCCACCATGCAGCAGGAGGCATCCCGCAAGCTGAACATGACGCCCCGACGCACCATGGCCATCGCCCAGCAGCTCTATGAGGGCGTGGATATCACCGGTGAGGGTACAGTGGGCCTCATCACCTATATGCGTACCGACTCCCTGCGCATCTCCGCAGAGGCCCAGCGGGACGCCCGCAGCTTTATCGACGGGCGCTACGGCCCGTCCTACCGTCCCGGCACCTACCGGCAGTATAAGGCCAAGGCCGGAGCCCAGGATGCTCACGAGGCCATTCGCCCCAGCAACGTGCGTCTGACACCGGAGCAGGTCAAGGACGATCTGACCGGCGAGCAGTACCGGCTGTACCGGCTGATCTGGAGCCGCTTCCTGGCCAGCCAGATGGCCAACGCCGTCTATGACAGCGTCAACGTGGAGGTAAAGGCCGGCAAGCACGACTTCCGGGCCAGCGCCAGCACGTTGAAATTCGCCGGCTACACCGCTGTCTACGAGGAGAGCCGGGACGAGGAGAAGGAGGAGAAGGAGCTGCCTCTGCCGGAGCTCCGCGAGGGCGAAGCTGTGGCGCTCCAGGGCTTTGAACCCGGTCAGCACTTTACCCAGCCTCCCGCCCATTACACCGAAGCCACCCTCATCCGTGCCCTGGAGGAACAGGGCATCGGCCGCCCCTCCACCTATGCCCCCACTGTGTCCACCATTCTGGACCGGGGCTACGTGAAGAAAGAGGGCAAGTACCTGTGCATCACCAATCTGGGCCGGGCTGTGACGGGTTGGATGGAAAAATATTTCTCCGACATCGCCGACACCAAGTTCACCGCCCATATGGAGCAGATGCTGGACAGCGTGGAGGAGGGCAAAACGCCCTGGAAGGATGTGCTGCGCGGGTTTTACGGAGACTTTACCGATCATCTGGAAAAGGCCGGCGAGAGCGAATACGTAAAGATTCCCGCCACCGTCAGCGACGAGATCTGCCCCGTCTGCGGGCGGAATCTGGTGGAGAAGGACGGCAAGTTCGGCCCGTTCCTGGCCTGCCCCGGCTTTCCGGAGTGCAGCTTCACCATGCCTCTGGTGATCCAGGTGCCGGGTCGCTGCCCCAAGTGCGGCGGACGGCTGATGAAGCGTACCGGCGTCAGCAAGAAGAGCGGCAAGCAGTACACCTACTACTGCTGCGAGTTCACCAACAACCGGGGCGGCAACGCCACCTGCGATTTCATGACCTGGGATGTGCCGGTGAAGGACGACTGCCCTGCCTGCGGCAAGACCATGTTTAAACGGGCCGGCCGGGGCTACAAGCGGCCCTTCTGCATCAATCCCGAATGCAGCAAATTCCTGCCGGAGGATAAACGAGGCTACTACAAAAAGCCCGACGAGACGGCGGAGAACGAGGAGAAGAAGCCGGCGAAGAGGACAACTGCCAAAAAGACCGCCGCAAAGAAGACCTCAACGAAGAAAACCACCACCAGAAAGACCAAGAAGGAAGAAGCATGAGCCACGTAACAGTGATCGGCGCGGGTCTTGCCGGCAGCGAATGCGCCTGGCAGCTGGCCCAGCGGGGCATGGAGGTGACGTTGCGGGAGATGAAGCCCGTCAAGACCACCCCTGCCCACACAACGGAATATTTCGCGGAGCTGTGCTGTTCCAACTCCCTGCGCTCGGATCAGCTGGAAAACGCGGTGGGCCTTTTGAAGGAGGAGCTGCGGCGGCTGGACAGCCTGATCATCCGCTGCGCCGATGCCACCCGCGTGCCCGCCGGCGGCGCGCTGGCAGTGGATCGCCACGGCTTTGCCCGGATGGTGACGGAGGAGATCCGGAATCACCCCCATATCACCGTGGTGCCCGGTGAGGTCACCGAGATCCCGGAGGGGGAAGTGGTCATCGCCTCCGGCCCGCTGACCTCCGACGCGCTGGCGGTGAAGCTGGCGGAGCTGTTCGGTGAGGACAGCACCCTGCACTTCTTTGATGCGGCGGCGCCGCTGATCGCCTTTGACAGCGTAGATATGGACAGCGCCTATTTTGCCAGTCGCTACGACAAGGGCACCCCGGACTACATCAACTGTCCCATGACCGAGGACGAGTACAGGGCCTTCTGGAAGGAGCTGTGCGTGGCCCAGGAGGCGGAGGTCCACGGCTTCGACGACGGCGGCGTCTTTGAAGGCTGCATGCCGGTGGAAGTCATGGCTCGCCGGGGCGAGGATACCCTGCGCTTCGGCCCTCTGAAACCCAAGGGTCTGCCCGACCCCAAGACGGGCCGGGATCCCTATGCGGTGGTGCAGCTGCGCAAGGACAACGCCGACGGCACCATCTACAATCTGGTGGGCTTCCAGACCCATCTGAAGTGGCCGGAGCAGAAACGGGTGTTCTCCATGATCCCTGCCCTGCGCCATGCCAATTACCTGCGCTACGGCGTCATGCACCGGAACACCTATCTGGACTCTCCCCGGCTGCTGGATCGCTATTATCGGCTGAAAAAGGAGCCTCGTATCGCCTTCGCCGGCCAGATGACCGGCGTGGAGGGCTACGTGGAGTCCTGTGCCAGCGGCTTTCTGGTGGGCGTGGAGACAGCCCGGCGTCTGGCCGGAAAGAAGCCCATCAATTTCCCGCAGGAGACGGCTATCGGCGCCCTGGGCCTGTACGTCAGCAACGAGAGCGTGGGGGATTTCCAACCCATGAACATCAACTTCGGCATTATCCCCCAACTGGGCTACCGGGTGAAGGGCAAGCGGAACAAAAACGCAGAGCTCTCCCGGCGGTCGCTGGAAATCATTGAGAATTTGAGAGCGGAGGTCATGGATCGATGAAAATCATCATTGACGCCATGGGCGGAGACAACGCCCCTCTGGAGATCGTGAAGGGCGCGCTGGCCGGCCAGAAGCGCTGGGGCGTGGACGTGGCGCTGACCGGCGACACCGTGGCCATCCTGAAGGCGCTGGAGAGCTGCGGCGTGAAGGAACTGCCGAAGGGCATGGAGATCGCCCATACCACCGAGACGGTGGAGATGTGCGACGACCCGGCCACGGTGTTCCGCCGCAAGAAGGACAGCTCCATGGGTGTGGCTTTGCAGATGCTGCGGGATGGCAAGGGTGACGCGGTGGTGTCCGCCGGCTCTACCGGCGCTCTGCTCACCGGTGCCACACTGATCACCAAGCGGGTGCGGGGCATCCGCCGGGCGGCCATGGCCCCGGTGATCCCCACCACCACCGGCAGGGCGGTGCTGATCGACTGCGGCGCCAACGCCGAGTGTACGCCGGAGTATCTGGTGCAGTTTGCGTACCTGGGCAGCTTCTACGCCAAGCGGGTACTGGGACTGGACAATCCCCGGGTGGGCCTTTTGAACATCGGCGCCGAGGACAGCAAGGGCACCGAGCTCCAGAAGGAGACGCTCCGCTGGCTGCGGCAGGCCGGGGAGGAGGGCCATCTGAACTTCATCGGAAACATCGAGGCCAAGGAGGCCATCAAGGGCGGCTGCGACGTGATCGTGACGGACGGCTTCTCCGGCAATATCATGCTCAAGAGCCTGGAGGGCACCGGCTCCCTGGCCGGCAGCGCCATCAAATCCATCTTCAAGAAAAATCTGCTGACCAGGCTGGCGGCGCTGCTGGTGATGCCGGGCCTGAACAGCTTCAAGGCCATGATGGACCCCAATAAGGTGGGCGGCACGGCCTTTATCGGTATCTCCAAGCCGGTCATCAAGGCCCACGGCTCCTCCAACGCCGAGGCCATTGAGAACGCCATGGGCCAGGCGAAGCAGTTTGCCGAGAGCGGCCTCATTGCCGACATCGAGGCCAACGTGGAGCTGATGAAGGTGGAAAAAGAGGAATTCACAAAATAGCTATTGACACGGCTGGGCAATTGCCGTATTATTTTCCAAGATAAAACGGCGAAAGGAGGAATACCCTCATGACGATGGAGGAGATCTTCAAGAAGATGCGGGGTCTCATTGCCGAGCAGTTCGCTATGGAGCCCGAGGAGGTCACCATGGACAGCTCCTTTACGGACGATCTGGGCGCTGACAGCGTGGATCTGGTGGAGCTTGTGATGGCTATGGAAGAGGAATTTGACATCGGTGAGATCGCGGAAGAGGATCTGATGGAGCTCAAGACAGTGGGCGATTGCGTCCGCTACCTCAGCGGCAAGATCAGCGATTGATCACCGGGACAATAACAGCGATCAACATTTGAAAAAAGCGACCCCGCTGAAAGGCGGGGTTTCCTTTTTCAGCTGTGGAGAAAGGAATGACCATGCAGACATTGGAGGAACGACTGGGTTATACGTTCCGGAATAAGGACCTGCTCCGGGGAGCCATGTATCACAGCTCCTATGCCAACGAGCATCGGGACAGCGGTATCCAGAGCAACGAGCGGCTGGAATTTCTGGGCGACGCGGTGCTGGGCCTGGTGGTGGGGGAGCATCTGTTCCGGACCCACCCCGACGCGCCCGAGGGTGATTTGACGAGGATGCGGGCGGCACTGGTGTGCGAGGAGAGCCTGCACGAGGTGGCCCAGGGCCTGGGCCTGGGTGAATATCTGAAGCTGGGCCGAGGTGAAGAGAGCGGCGGCGGACGGCAGCGGCCGTCTATTCTGGCCGACGCCACCGAGTCCGTGTTCGCTGCGGTATATCTGGACGGCGGCATGGAGGCCGCCCGGGCACTGATCCACCGGGTGCTGCTGGACGAGGATCAGGAGGAGGCGGTGGAGCGCCGCCGCAAGGATTACAAGACCGTTCTGCAGGAGGTGGTGCAGCGCAAGTCCAACCAGGTGCTGCGCTATGAGCTGGTGGGATCCTCCGGCCCGGATCACGCCAAGGTGTTTACCGCCTGCGTGACGCTGAACGGAAGTCCCATCGGCCTGGGCACCGGCCGCAGCAAGAAAGAGGCGGAACAGGACGCCGCCAGAACGGCGCTGGAGCAGATGAAAGAAGAGGAATAAGCCCCGCGGCTCCCCATTCCACTTGGAATGGAGAGCCGTTTGCCGCAATTATGGGAAATTAAGGTGGCATTTTTCGGGAAGTCGTGGTATAATCATTTGATATAATAGAGAAGTATCGGCAGGGGATCCCATGGCCCTGCCGATGGGAATTTGGCGAGACAGGAGAAGAATTATATGTCATATCTTACGTCCATACTGCTGGGGCTGATCCAGGGAATTGCGGAGTTTCTGCCCATCTCCAGCTCCGGCCACCTGGCCATCGCCCAGAATCTGCTGGGCCTGAACACGGAGATCCCCGAGTTTTTTGATGTGCTGCTGCATCTGGGTACGCTGCTGGCGGTTTTCGTGGCCTACTGGCAGGATATCCGGGACATGGTGCTGGAGTTTTTCCGGGGCGTCGGTGACATCGCCCGCCGGACCACCCCTATGCCTGTTCCGCCGGCCCGCCGGCTGATCCTGCTGATCATCATCGGCACGTTGCCCCTGTTTGCCGTGCTGCCCATCCACAAGAAGGTCCAGGGACTGGCCAACAGCATGGGCTTCATCGGCGGGGCGCTGATCGTTACCGGATTTTTGCTGTTTGCCTCCGATCTGATCCGCAAGGGCCGCAAGGACGAGCGCACCGCAACCTGGCTGGACGCCGTGATCGTGGGCGTGGGCCAGGCCATTGCCACTATGCCCGGTATCTCCCGCTCCGGTATGACCATCACCGCCGGCTGCTTCAGCGGCTTTGAGCGGCGGTTTGCGGTGCGGTTCGCCTTTTTGCTGTCCATCCCGGCGGTGCTGGGCGCCAACATCCTGAGCCTGAAGGATGCCCTGGAGGCCGGTATCGACTGGAGCCAGGTGCCGGTATACCTGGTGGGGGTCATCGTGGCGGCGGTGACGGGTTATTTCTGCATCCGCCTGCTGAAGATGATCGCCGACAAGGGCCGGTTCGGTGCCTTTGCCTACTACTGCTGGGCTGTGGGTATCGTGACGCTGGTGATCGGCACCATCAACCATTAAGTGAGGGGACCTATGGCTACGAAACAAAAGAAAACCAATACCAAGGGAAAGACTGCACCCCGGAAAAAGAATGCGCCGCCCAAGCCGGCCTATAACGCCGCAGCCCGGCTCATCGGCGGGCTGATCTGCCTGCTGCTGGCCTTGTGCGTGCTGGTCAGCTATTTCCGGGTGGACGCCCTGTTTCTTACATTCTTTGCCCGGCTCATCAAGGGCCTGTTCGGTTACGGCTACTACCTGGCCTTTGCGGCCCTGGCCGCAGTGGGCATCATCCAGGTCGGCCACGGCGGCCGCCCGGTGGTGCTGCGGACGGTCTGCACTCTGCTGCTGGTGCCTCTGCTGGGCGCACTGCTGCACCTGCTGCTCAGCCATGCCAGCTATGCGCCCGGCATGGACATGGTGAAATCCCTCTGGGACGACGGGCAGGCCATCATCGGCGGCGGTGTGCTCTCCGGCGCTGCAGCCTATGGCCTGAAGGCGGTGTTCGGCAAGGCCATCTCCGCCATCCTGCTTATCGTGCTGCTGCTGGCGGCTCTGATGGGCGCGGCCCATGTGACCCCCGCCGAGGTAGCGGCTGCCGTTCGGGAGCGGAGACAGTATGATGAGGACGAGGACGGGGATGATGAGCCGGAGCTCATTCCGGTATCCCCCCGGCAGAAGGCCATTGAGACGGGCCCCAGGCGCCCCCGCCGCCCTGTGATTGACTTCCCGCTGGATGACGAGACGCCCCAGCTGCCTCCGGAGAAAAAGAAGTCCGAGCCTGTGACCACGGAGCTGGATCCGCCGGAGAAGAAGAGCTTTTTCACCCGCAAGAGTGCGGAGGTCCGCACCCCCGATGAGGTGCTGGATCCCACCCCGGCCCAGCCGGAGGACAAGCCCCCCGTGGAGGAGAAGAAGCCCCGCCGCCGGAAGGAGAAGGAGATCTCTCCGGAGGATGTGGCCGCCGCCACCGAACAGGTGACCAAGGAGATCGAGGAGAAGCAGAACACCGAGGAGGAGACGTATCAGTATCCCCCCATCACACTGCTGGACGAGAACAACACCAACAATGTCACCGAGGTGGGCGCCGAGCTGCGCAACAACTCCCGCCGTCTGGCGGAGACTCTGCGCTCCTTCGGCGTGGACGCCACCGCCGGCGAGGTGGTCCACGGGCCCAGCGTGACCCGGTACGAGTTCACCCTGGACCAGGGCGTAAAGCTCAGCAAGATCACCAATCTGTCCGACGATATCGCCCTGGCCCTGGGCGCCAGCGGCGTCCGCATCGCCCCCATCCCCAACAAGATCTCGGTGGTGGGTATCGAGGTGCCCAACAAGGCCGTCACCGCCGTCCGCATCCGGGACGTCATCGAGTCCCGGACCTTCACGGAGCACAAGTCACGGGTAGCCTTCTCCGTGGGCAAGGATATCGGCGGCAACAACATCGTGGGCGACATCTCCCGCCTGCCCCATGTGCTGATCGCCGGTACCACCGGTTCCGGTAAGTCGGTATGCACCAACTCGCTGATCATCAGCCTGCTGTATAAGTCCACGCCTGACGAGGTGCGGTTCATCATGGTGGACCCCAAGATGGTGGAGCTGGCCCCCTATAACGGCATTCCCCATCTGCTGATCCCGGTGGTCACCGATCCCAAGAAGGCCGCCGGCGCATTGCAGTGGGCGGTGTTCGAGATGATGAAGCGCTATAAGATCTTCTCCGAGAAGGGCGTGAAGGATCTGGCGGGCTTCAACGCCCTGGCAGAGACCGACCCGGAGCTGAAGAAGCTGCCCACCGTGGTGGTGGTCATCGACGAGTTGGCCGATCTGATGCTGGTGGCGGCCAAGGAGGTGGAGGAATCCATCTGCCGCGTGGCCCAGATGGGCCGTGCCGCCGGTATGCATCTGGTGATCGCCACCCAGCGGCCCTCCGCTGACGTGATCACCGGCCTGATGAAGGCCAATATCCCCAGCCGCATCGCCTTCGCGGTGGCCTCCTCTCTGGAGAGCCGCATCATTCTGGACACCACCGGCGCCGAGAAGCTGGTGGGCAAGGGCGACATGCTGTACTTCCCCCTGGGTATGCAGAAGCCTCTGCGGGTGCAGGGCTGCTTCATCACCCCGGAGGAGATCGAGCGTGTGGTGGCCTTCGTGAAGCAGACCGGCGAGGCCAACTACGACCAGGGTGTCATCGACCAGATCGACGCCGCCATCAAGAAGGACGAGAAGGGCAAGGGCGGCAGTGCCGCCGCCGACGAGGACGCCGCCGATTCCGATGGCGACGAGCTGCTGCCCGCAGCCGTGGACGTGGTGCTGGAGGTGGGACAGGCCTCTGTCTCCATGCTGCAGCGCCGGTTGAAGCTGGGCTACTCCCGTGCCGCCCGTCTGGTGGACCAGATGGAGGAGCGGGGCATCGTGGGCCCCTTCGAGGGCTCCAAGCCCCGCCAGCTGCTGATCACCAAGGCCCAGTGGCAGGAGATGCAGATGAAGAACGGCGGCGTGGAGGAGGAGCCGGAGCCGGAGATCGACCGCTACGGCAGCATCCACGACGTGTTCGAGAGCCACGACGCCCTGGATTGAGACAGAAATAACACAATAGACGCGCAAGAGCCGCGGTACCGACGGTACCGCGGCTCTTTTTATTTGGCTGTCAGTTGAACTGGGCGAGATTGGTCCAGGTGGCGAGGTCCTGTCCCTTTTCCGAGAGGAAGATGGCTCGGTCGCGGATGGTGATGTCGAAGAAGTGTTCCACACCGCCCTGTGCCACCCCCTTGACCACCAGCTTGCCGTTCCGATAGGCAAAGGAGAGGTCATACCAGTCGGTGTGGAAGATGTTGGCATACTTCACCTGGTCGTCTGCTTGGGCCGCCATGGTGAAGGTGAAGAGACCGGAGGTGGGGCCCATGCCCAGAGTGCAGTATTCCGCCACGCCGTCGCCGTCGATGTCGTATCGCACGGCACCGTAGAAGTCGTTGAAGTGGTAGTTATCCACAACGGGATACGGCGTGGTCAGTATCAGGGTGTCATCCTCCAGGGTGAACTGCAGGGGGACATCGTTGTTGAACACTGTGATGAAATAGTCCACCGCCGTCAGCCGGTCGCCATCGTACACGGGGATGGCTGTCACGTCCAAGTCTGCCGACTGCCATGCGGAGGAGGTGGCGCCGCCGTTGCGCCAACTAAGCATCCAGGAATCGGACCGGAGGGGATCATCCGGATCCCAGACAGAAGGCTTCCAAATGGTACTCTCACCGGGGAGAAGGGTGGCTTTTCCGCTGGTATAAGAGTGACTGCCGTCGCGCGCAAGCTGACAGCGGGCGGGTGTACCATGGTCGAAAAGGCCATGGAAATAGCTGATGGTCAGTTCGTCAAAGGCCAGATCCGGCCGCAGCGTCAGCGTGGAGTCTGGCAGGTTGTCCGTATAGGGGCAGCGCCACACCACCGGCGCGGCACCGATGGGCAGCAGCTGGCTGAGATAGTCTGCCAGCTCAGGAGAGTACACGAAGTACCGGTTGCCCTGGTATTTCAGCAGAACCACACCGGGGCGAGACAGCTCCGGAGGCAGGGACAGGGTGACCCAGTTGGGAAACACCAGGCTGCATCCCAGAGGGGCATCCAACTGGAAGCCGGCGCCGGTCAGCTGGCTGTCGGAGACAGCGCGGAGCAGTCGGGACAGCTCCTTGCGCTGCTGATGGGTGAGAGGGCGGCTGTAGTAGGTGTTGCTGGGCGTGCCGTAGTTGAAGGTGATGGTGGTTTCGCCCAGGTTGGAGGCGCGGCGGGTGTGGAGCCATTGCTCCCCGTTTTTCACCGGGGGATCGGTGAGGAAGCACACGGCGGTGACAAGCAGGGCGAGGGCGGCGATCACAGCCACCCAGAAGGCGGGACGCTGGTAGCGCAGGACATTCTTAATGCGTCCGCCGACCCCCGTCTCACCGAAGGCCACCGGGCAGGGCGCTACGGCCCGGCGGGGCGACGCGCAGCGGAGGAGGGCGTCGGAGTAGTGCTTGCGGCCCTCGCCGTCCAACTGACGGATGACCCGCTCATCGCAGGCATACTCCAGATCCCGGCAGAAGAGGAAGTAGGCCACCCACAGCAGGGGGTGGAACCAGTGGACGGCCAGCAGCAAGAACGCCAGCACCTTCCACACATGGTCGCCCCGGGTGATATGGGCCCGCTCGTGGGCCTCAACTTGGGTAAGTGTCTCCTCATCCAGACGGAAGGGGAGATAGATCCGGGGAACAAAAAGCCCCAGCACAAAGGGGGAGTCCACCCACTCGCTCTGCCA
The DNA here is from genome assembly GCA_902782615.1 of Oscillospiraceae bacterium. Lineage (GTDB taxonomy): Bacteria > Bacillota > Clostridia > Oscillospirales > Oscillospiraceae > Vescimonas. The sequence goes on from CACZNU010000024.1 coordinate 17,884, forward strand.
CAGATTGTCCCGCAGCCGCACGGCGGTGCGAAGGTGGGAGCGCATGTGGAGATACGTGCCCAGACAGTAGAGCAGCAGCACGGCCAGGCCCGTCAGCCAGAGGATGGACAGCACGTCCGTGACTTGGACGGCTGTGCCGGCGGGGACAGTGACGCCCTCGAAATAGGAGTCCTGAAAATAGCTGTTTACCGCGGGAATGCCGGTCTGGATCACCGGATGACCGGTTTGGATGGTCTCCGGGACAATCGTCTGGGTGGTGGGTACCAGACTGGCCGGACTCTCGATGGAGAAGGGCAGAAGCAGCCGCACCGCTACGGCGGCCCACAGCAGACAGTGGACGGACCGGGGCGCCCGGCGCAGCAACTGCCGCAGAAGGATCACCGCCAGCACCAGCCAACCGGCAGTGACGGCCCGATTCACAAAGCCGAGAAAGATCGTGTTCATGCTTACTCCTCCTCGTACGCATCGATCATCCGCCGCAGGGCGGCTACATCCTCCTCACTGAGCTTTTCCCGGCGGGTGAAGGCCGCCACGAAGGCCGGTAAGGAGCCTTCAAAAGTCTTCTCCACCAGCTCGTCGATCTCCGCGGCCTGGACATCTGCCTTGCTGACCAGGGAGGTGACTACGGCGTTCTCGTTTTTCAGCACGCCCCGCTCCGCCAGACGGCGGATCACCGTGTAGGTGGTGGCCTTGGACCAGCCCAGCTTCTCCTTGCACAGGTGGACCAGCTCCGTGCTGTTCACCGGTTCGTGCTCCCACAAGATCAGGCAGAACCGGTATTCGCTCTCAAAAATCTTCGGTGTAGCCATAGGCGTCTCCTTCCCTTAAGAGGTTGAAACCATTAAACCACTTGTTGCGTTGAGTTTAACAGATTAAACCTCCTCTGTCAATAGGGGAGGAAAATTTTTATTTGTTGACCGAAATTGGTCAACGGCAGGGCAACAAAGGGCCTCTGGCGCCCTAAGGGTAGAGGGGAAAGGAGGTGAGAATATGGAAAAGATGATGATCCTGTCCCAGGTCTGCTCCTGCGTCACCGCCGTCGCGGCGGCGGTGGTGCTGTTGGTGAGACCGGTGCGGGACTGGATCACCGGAGCCAACCGGCTGCGGGAGGGACAGAAATGTCTGCTGCGCAGCAGCATGCTGCGGACCTATTACCGCAACCGGGAGCAGCGCACCATCCGGCAGTATGAATACGAAAACTTTCTGCTGGAGTACCGGGCCTATAAGGCGCTGAAGGGCAACTCCTTCATTGACAAGATCCGGGAGGAGGTGGGACGCTGGACGGTGATCTCATGAGGAACCGGGGCGGCGGCGGGGGCATATGGTGAGAATGGGGCGGATTACAAAAGATACCCGCCGGTACGGCGGGGGAAAGGAAAGAGAGATATGAGCAAGAAATGGCTTCGCGCGGCGGCAATCCGGGCAATCAGAACCGTGGCACAGGCGGCGGTATCTTTGATCGGCGTAGGAGCCGTGATGAGCGACATTGATTGGCTCCGGGTGGCCAGCGCATCGCTGCTGGCGGGGATTTTGTCCCTGCTGACCAGCGTGGCCGGCCTGCCGGAGGTGGACGAAGGAGACGAGGGAACAGAAAACAGAGGAGGTGTGTTCCCCGATGAAAGCATTCGGTATTGATATCTCCCGCTGGCAGGGGGATTTCGACATGGAAAAAGCCGCCGCCGAAGGAGTGACGTTTGTCATCATCAAGGGCGGCGGCGGAGACGACGGTTTGTACGTGGACGGACAATTTGCCCGCAATTACCACAAGGCCAAGGCCCTGGGTCTGCCGGTGGGCTGCTACTGGTTCAGCCGTGCGCTGACCGTGGAGGCGGCGGAAAAAGAGGCAGTGTATTTCTACGAAAACGTGCTGAAGGGCCGGCAGTTTGAGCTGCCAGTGTATATGGACGTGGAAAACCGCAGGCAGCTGTCGGTGGGCAGGCGGCAGCTAACAAACGTGGTAAAGGCCTGGTGCCAGGCACTGGAGAAGCGAGGCATGGTGCCGGGGATCTATAGCTCCCTGTCCTATTTTTCCACCTACCTGTATGACAGCGAACTGACGACCTATCCCCACTGGGTGGCGTCCTGGGCCAGATCCTGCCATTTCCAGCCGGAGAGCTGCTTCGGCATGTGGCAGTTCGGCGGAGAGACAAATCTCCTCCGCAGCAACAAGGTGGCCGGTGTGGTGTGCGACCAGGACTATATGCTCATCGACTATCCGACCCGCATCAAACGGGAGGGAAAGAACGGCTTTGCTCCGTCAGGAGACGCCGCTCCCGCTCCGGCAGAGGAGGTGTGTCAGGTGAGTGTACCCATTTTGCGGCAGGGCAGCCGCAGCGGCTATGTGAGGACGATGCAGATTCTGCTCAACGCCTACAACGACGCCGGACTGACGGCAGACGGCATCTTCGGCCCCGCCACTGACAAGGCGGTGCGATCTTATCAACACAGCCGCGGCCTGGTGGTGGACGGTATTGTAGGTGCCGCCACCTGGGCCCAGCTGGTGAAGTAGTCAATACTCCGTCAGGGGATTTCTCTTCTCGCTAACGTAACAGTCCACGGGACTGTTGCTCCTGGTTTTGCTGCTCGCTGACGCTTGCGCAAGACCGGAGCTCGGTTCGAATCCGTTCCGTGGCAAAATACCAAAAAGAAGACCACCCAAAAGGGTGGTCTTCTTTTTGGTGCCCCGTCGGGGATTCGAACCCCGGACACCCTGCTTAAAAGGCAGGTGCTCTACCGACTGAGCTAACGGAGCATCTATTCAAAAGGGGCATAGCCCCAAATCGTCTGGCAGGGATGGCTGGACTCGAACCAGCGGATGAGGGAGTCAAAGTCCCTTGCCTTACCACTTGGCTACACCCCTGTGTGGAAAA
>CACZNU010000025.1 GCA_902782615.1 Oscillospiraceae bacterium
CCCATCATCGCCTCCATGCTGGTGCAGGCCCTGTACAACATCGTGGACAGCGTGTTCGTGTCCATGGTCAGCGAGCAGTCCCTCACCGCCGTGTCCCTGGCCTTCCCCGCCCAGCAGCTGATGATCGGCCTGGCCACCGGCACCGCCGTAGGCGTCAACGCCCTGATGGGCCGGGCTTTGGGCGCCGGCGAGCAGGACCGGGCCGACGCGGTGGCCATCAACGGCGTGTTCCTGGCCTTTGTGGGCTTTCTCATCACCGCCGTCCTGGGCCTCACCTTCAGCAACGTGTTCTTCCACGCCCAGACCCAGGTGGAGAACATCATCGCCCTGGGCAACAGCTATCTGCGTATCGTCACGGTCGGCTCGCTGGCGGTGTTCGGCCAGGTGATGTTCGAGCGGCTACTCCAGGGCACCGGGCGCTCCCTCTACTCCATGTATACCCAGGGGCTGGGCGCCATTGTCAACGTGATATTGGACCCGGTGTTCATCTTCGTGTTCAAGATGGGCGTAGCCGGCGCCGCCGTCGCCACCCTTATCGGTCAGTGCTGCGGCTGCGTGCTGGCCATCTACTTCAATCTCACCAAGAACCACGATATCCACTTGCGGTTCCGTGGCTTCCGGCCCAACTGGCGCATCATCGGCAGCATCTATGCCATCGGCCTGCCCTCCGTCATCATGATGGCCGTGGGCTCGGTGATGACCTTCCTGATGAACAAGATCCTCATCACCTACCACACCGCCCACGAGACCGCCGCCACCGCCTTCGGCATCTATTTCAAGATCAACAGCTTCATCTTCATGCCCCTGTTCGGCATGAACAACGGCGTGGTACCCATCGTGGCCTATAACTACGGCGCCCGGAACCGGGCCCGGCTCACCGAGACCATCCGCCGCAGCGTCATCTACGCCACCTGCATCATGGCCGTGGGCATGGCCCTCTTTCTGTCGGTGCCCCACCTGCTGCTGAAGATCTTCAGCGCCTCGGACTCCCTGCTGGCGGTGGGCACCCCCTGTCTGCGGATCATCTCCATCAGCTTCTCCTTCGCCGGCGCCTGCATCGCCCTGGGCAGCACCTTCCAGGCCCTGGGCAAGTCCGTCTATTCCATGATCAACTCCATCGTCCGGCAGCTGCTCTTCCTGATCCCGGCAGCCTATCTGCTGGCCCGGTACGGCGTCACCGTGGGCAACAGCGACCTGGTGTGGTGGTCCTACCCCATCGCCGAGGTGGCCTCCCTGACCATGACCGTTATCTTCTATCGCCGGGTCTATCGGACGCTGATCGCCCCCCTGCCCCTCCACGGCGTGGAGCGATAGGCCCCTCAAAAAACAAGAAAAGAGAGGAAACTTCCGTTTCCTCTCTTTTTTCATTTTAAAAGGCGCCCAGGGTCTTGAACAGAAACGACCAGAAAAACAGCGTCACCACACACAGCGCGCTGGTGATCACCACGATGTCGCCGGCCAGCTCGTCATCACCGCCCAGCTGCTGGACCATGGTAAAGGACGAGACAGCCGTGGCGGAGCCCAACATGGGGATCAATCCGGCGAAGGCCACGCCCCGGAAGCCCAGCAGCCAGGCCGCCGTCAGAAACACACCGGGGATAATCACCAGTCGGCCGATGCTCACCTCCAGCAGATCCCGCCAGTAGCGGCGCAGGCCGTCAAACCGGAAGAAGGCGCCCAGCAGAAACAGCATAAAGGGATTGGCCACACCGGAGATCTGGCGCACGGTACTCTCCAGCACCGTTCCCAGCCGCAGGGGCGTCAGCAGAAACAGCAGGCCCAGCGCCGAGGCGATGATCAACGGATTGATGAGGATATTCCCCAGGATCTTACCGACGGGGGGCCGGTTGCCCCGAAAGGCCTCCAGAGTAACCACCGCCATGGCGTTGAACAGGGGAACCACCACCGCGATCAGCAGCGCCACTGGACCGATGTCCTTCCCCTCCGCCAGCGCCTCGGTCAGCGGCAGGCCGATCAGTACAAAGTTGCTGCGGAAGAGACCCTGGATCTTCACGCCCCGCTTTTCGGGCTCCTTCTCTGTCAGCAGGACGAAGCCCGCAGCCAGAGCGAACTCCACCAGCACAGCCGCCACGGAAAAAAGCAGCAGCTTCGGCTGCACCGCCCGGCTGATATCGGACTTATAGATGCTGTAAAACAGCGTGGTGGACAGGAAGAACCGAAAAGCGATCTTGTTCATCCGGGGTACGTCCTCCCGGCGAATGGCACCCAGCCGCTGGGCCAGATAGCCCAGAGCCATCATCAGGAAGATGGGAACCACCGCCCGGAAACATACCAGTAAGCTTTCCATTCTCTCGTCTTATTGGGCCAGCTTCTCCCGGAGATACGTCCGGAGCTGACTGATGGGGATGCGCACCTGGGCCATGGAGTCGCGCTCACGGACGGTGACGCAGTTGTCGCCGGCCTTCTCCGCGTCGCCCACGGTGTCGAAGTCCACGGTGACGCAGTAGGGGGTGCCGATCTCGTCCTGGCGGCGATAGCGCTTGCCGATGGAGCCGGTCTCGTCGAAGTCCACCAGGAAGTCCTTGGCCAGCTCGTCACGCAGCTCCATCGCCTTGTCGCTGAGCTTCTTGCTCAGGGGAGCTATGAAAGGTTAAAACTGCACGCGGGAGGCGATGTAGTCCTTCACTTCGCTGATGGGGATGCGCACCTGCTCCATGCTGTCCCGCTCGCGGATGGTGACGCAGCCGTCGGTCTCGGAGTCGAAGTCATAGGTCACACAGAAGGGGGTGCCGATCTCGTCGGCCCGGCGGTAGCGCTTGCCGATGGAGCCGGTCTCGTCGTACTCCACCATGAAGCTCTTGGCCAGCTCGTCC
>CACZNU010000026.1 GCA_902782615.1 Oscillospiraceae bacterium
ACGTCTGTGAGAGTGGGAAACCTTGATGCCGAAGGTCACGCCCTTATCGCAGAACTCGCATTTTGCCATCCGTTGCACCTCCTTGCTCTGACTAAAGTACACGCTTACTTACGCAAGCACAAGATATATTACCAGATGAAAATAAAAAATGCAAGTACTATTTCAGAAAAAAACGAAAAAATTGTAAATGGCGGAAAGTGTTGCGAAAAAGATAGGCATACGTTATAATAAATAAAATAAAAATATCATCATGCGGGCATATGGCATTTTACTCTTGTTCCCGTGGTGCAAGGAGGCCGTTATGGAAGAAAAGGTGAGAAGGACCCCGGCGAAGCTGAGCGATCTGGTGGAGGCCTTCGGACTGGAGATCCTGCTGAAGGGATCGGATTACGACACCAGGAAGATCTCCATTCTGGACGTGAACCGTCCGGCGCTGCAGCTGGTGGGCTTTTACGACTATTTTGAGCCCAAACGCCTGCAGATCCTTGGCCGGGCGGAGATGACCTATCTGGAAGCCATGACGGTGGAGCGTCGGCGCGAGATCTTTGAGGAGTTTTTCTCCTGCGAGATCCCGGCGCTGATCGTGGCACGCAACATGGAGGTCTTTCCGGAGCTGCTGGAGATCGCCAAAGCCCACGGTCGGACGCTGCTGCGGACTCCGTGGACTACGGTGGAGATTTCCAGCCGTATCATCGACTATCTGAACCGGGCCCTGGCACCGGAGATCACCCGCCACGGTGTGTTGATGAACGTATACGGACAGGGCGTGCTGATCCTGGGCGATTCCGGCATCGGTAAAAGTGAGACTGCCATCGAGCTCCTTAAGCGTGGTCACCGGCTGGTGGCAGACGACGCGGTGGAGATCCGCAGGGTGTCCACGTCCCTGGTGGGCGCCGCACCGGAGATTATCCAGCACTATATTGAAATCCGCGGCATCGGTCTCATTGACGTGCAGCAGCTGTTTGGCATGGGTGCGGTCCAGTTTGAGACGGAGATCGATCTGGTCATCCAGCTGGAGCAGTGGGTCCAAGGAAAATTCTACGATCGGATCGGCCTGGGCGAGGAGAAATACACCATTCTGGATGTCCCTCTGCCCATCGTGACGGTACCTGTCCGGCCGGGACGAAATCTGGCCGGTATTGTGGAGATTGCCACTATGAAAAATCGCCAGATCAAGTATGGTGACAATCCCGCTCGGAACTTTATCGAGCAGTTTGACCGCCAGGTGGACGCCATGGCCAAGCAGAACAAGGAGAATACATGAAGTATATCGGCATTGATATCGGCGGAACCAACTTGAAGGCAGGTCTGGTGGATGAGTCCGGTCTGATTTTGGCCACCCACCGTCTCAAGGTAGCCCAGGTGGACGACCGGGAGTCTCTGGCCTGGACACTGGTGGCGCTGACCCAGGATCTCTGCCGGGCGGCGAACGTACCGCTGGATCAGGTGGCTTCGGTGGGCGTGGGTGTGCCGGGGGCGGTGGACATCTACTCCGGCAGCGTGCTCTACACCTGCAACCTGCCTCTACGCAACGTACCACTGCGCAAGCTCTTTCACCGGTATCTGGCGCTTCCGCTCTATGTGGAAAATGATGCCAACTGTGCGGCGCTGGCTGAGTATTTTGTGGGAGCGGGACGGGGCAGCAAACGCTTTGTCACCATTACCCTAGGTACCGGTATCGGCGGGGGGATCATCCACAACGGCAAGATCTTTCACGGGGCCAACGGTATGGCCGGAGAGGTGGGCCATATGTCCATTGTGTATCAGGGGGAGCCCTGTCCGTGCGGACGCCGAGGCTGCTGGGAGCGCTATGCCTCCGCAGCGGCATTGAAGCGACAGACGGCCCAGGCAATGCAGGAGCATCCAGACAGCATTCTTTTCCAGGTGGTGGAGGAGAATGACGGTCACGTATCGGGTCAGTCCGCCTTTATTGCCATGCGGCGCGGCGATCCGGTGGGAAAGCAGGTCTGCGACCAGTATATTGACTATCTCGCGGCCGGTATCGTCAATCTGATTAACATATTCCAGCCGGATACGCTGGCCATCGGCGGCGGCGTCAGCAATGAGGACGATCGCTATCTGCTTACGCCGCTCCGCCGGCGGGTGGAACAGGAGAGCCTGCCCTGCAACCGGGACAAGATGACCCGGATCGTGCGGGCAGAGCTGGGTACCCAGGCGGGCATTATCGGTGCGGCATTTTTGGGAAAGAAGAAAACGTAAGGAGGAGCCTATGCTCTGGTATGAACGATTTGATATGGAAGCAGCGGCCAAGCTGCCGGAGCTGACAGTGGAACAGGAGGAGCCCCTGTCCCGGCACAGTTCCTTCCGCATTGGAGGGCCGGCCCGACGAATGGCGTTTCCCGACACGGCGGAGCAGCTGATCACCCTGGAGGAGTTGGGCCGTCTCTGCGGCGGAGAACCTCTGATTCTGGGCAACGGTACCAACGTGCTGTTTCCCGACGAGGGCCTGGACCGGCTGGTGATCAATACCCGGGATCTTTGCAGGATGGAGCTGTCCGGAGAGTGTCGTTTGACGGCCGAAGCGGGCCTGTCCCTGGCGCGGCTGGCGGTGTTTGCCCAGCAGAACGGGCTGACCGGCCTGGAATTTGCTCATGGCATTCCCGGCAGCGTGGGCGGCGCGGTGTGCATGAATGCCGGCGCCTATGGCGGCGAGATGAAGGACGTCCTAATGGGTGCCTCCGTCCTTTTCCCCGGCGAGGGAGTCCGTTATCTATCTGTTGAGGAGCTGGATCTGGGGTATCGTCACAGCTTGCTGACGGAACATCCCGAGGCGGTGGTGATGGGTGCGGTTTTCCACCTGCAAAAGGGTGACCCGGGGCAGATCAAGGGGAAAATGGACGAGCTGATGCAGCGCCGGAAGGCCTCCCAGCCCCTGGAATTCCCCAGCGCCGGCAGTACTTTTAAGCGGCCTGTCGGCTATTTTGCCGGCGCTCTGATCCAGGATGCCGGCCTGAAAGGCCTGACCGTGGGCGGCGCCCAGGTCTCCACCAAGCACGCGGGCTTCGTTATCAATACCGGCGGCGCTACCTGCGCCGATGTGCTGGAGCTGATTGCACAGGTGCAGCAGGCTGTCCGGGAAAACGCCGGCGTGGAACTGGAGCCGGAGGTCAGGATCATACGATAAAGGAGGACCCCTATGGAGATATTGATCATATCCGGTCTCAGCGGCAGCGGCAAGAGCCAGGCTGCCTCATACCTGGAGGACATCGGGTACTATACGGTGGATAATCTGCCGGCTGAGATGATGGTGAAATTTGCCGAGTTCTGCGTAGCCTCCGGCGGACACTATGACCGGGTGGCACTGGTCTATGACGTGCGGGCCGGCGAACCCTACACGGTGCTGGTGGAAGCACTGGAAAAGATGAAGTCCATGGGTGTTACCTGCCGGATGCTGTTTCTGGAAGCCTCCACACAGGCGATCATCAACCGCTACAAACAAACGCGAAGGGTCCATCCTCTTGCGGGCAGAAGTCAGAGCATCGAGCAGTCCATCCAGGCGGAGCGGGAGATGATGCAGCCTATCCGTGACCATGCCGACTTTATCATCGACAGCACCTCTTTCCCCACGGCGAAGCTCCGCAGCGAGCTTTTGAATCTGTTTGGCAACCAGAGTGACCGCCTTGGCCTGAACGTCAATGTGCTGTCCTTTGGTTTCAAACACGGAATCCCCATCGAGGCGGATCTGGTATTTGACGTGCGTTTCATGCCCAACCCCTTTTACGTGGCAGAACTGAAGCACAAGACGGGCCTGGATAAGGATGTGAGGGATTTCGTCTTCTCTTTCCGCCAGACCCATGAATTCATGGACCAGCTGGAGAAGATGCTCTCGTTCCTGCTGCCGCTGTACGGTGAGGAGGGCAAGACCGTGCTGGTGATTGCCATCGGCTGCACCGGCGGTCACCACCGCAGCGTGGCGGTGGCTCATGAGCTGTCCGATTATATTGCCAGGGCCGGATACCAGGTGACGGAGAATCACCGGGATATTTCCCGCTGAGGGAGCGGGCGATCGGCCTGAAGGGTAGGAAGGACCATGGAAAGAAGATTCTATCAGGTGCCTCCGGAACAGGGACCCCGGGTCGTCGCGATCGGCGGCGGAACGGGGCTGTCGACCCTGCTGCGGGGCCTGAAGCTATATACGAAGCATATTACGGCCATCGTCACCATGACGGATGACGGCGGCGGATCTGGCGTACTGCGTCACGACCTGGGCATGCTGCCGCCGGGGGATATCCGTAGCTGTCTGGAGGCACTGGCCAACTGTGAGCCTGTTATGTCCCAGCTGATGCATTATCGTTTTCCCGACGGCACGCTGGCTGGACAGAGCTTCGGAAACCTTATACTGGCGGCGCTGGACGGCATTATGCCCAGCTTTGACGCGGCCGTATCCAGCCTAAGCACGGTTCTGGCCATTACGGGCCGCGTGCTGCCTGTGACCAACGAAAACGTACAGCTGGAGGCCACCTTTGAAAACGGCGTCAGCGTAGTAGGGGAATCCCGCATCGGCGAGGCGAAGATGGAACAGCATTGCCGTATTTCCCAGATTCGTCTGGTGCCGGAGCGGCCCAGGGCGCTGCCGGCGGCACTGGATGCCATCGCCGAGGCGGATATGATCGTGCTGGCGCCCGGCAGTCTCTACACCAGCATCATCCCCAATCTGCTGGTAGACGGCATTGTGGACGCCATTGCCGCCTCTGACGCGTTGAAGATCTACGTGTGCAACGTGATGACCCAACCGGGAGAGACGGAAGGGTACACGGTGTCCGACCATATTCGCGCCCTGTTTAAGCACTCCAGGCCAGATCTCTTTTCGCTTTGTCTGGTCAATTCCATGCCCATTCCGCCGCTGGTGGCGCGCAATTACGCCAAGCTGGGGGCGGAGGTCATGCTGTGCGACCAGAGTGTCTGCGAGGCGCTGGGCGTGGAGATCATCAGCCGGCCCGTTTCTACCGTTGACAGCGGACATGTGCGCCACAATCCGGGGCATCTGGCGCGGGAGCTGATGGAACTGCGGGCCCAGCGGAGCATGCGCGTTGTGGATCCGACCGCCCGCCACGGCACGAAAAATCAGGTGGAACGTTGAGAAAAGAGGAGGAGTGGCATGCAGTCCTTTGCCTATAAAGTAAAATCAGAGCTGTGCCGCACACCGGTGCAGAAGCTCTGTTGCGCCCGTGCGGAGGCGTATGGCGTGCTGCTGTTCTGCAACACCTTTACACCCCGGGAAGTGCGGATCATCACGGAAAATCCTGAGTTTGCCGCCCGGCTGCCCCGGCTTTTCCACCGGGCTTTTTCTTTGAAATTTGATCGGATTCCGGAGGAGGATGCCTCCCACGGCAAGCTGATCTTCCAGATCACCGACACGAATAAGCTGGAAAAAATGATCAGTCAGTTCGGCTTTGATGCCAGACAGTCACTGGCTCTGCATGTAAATTTTGGCATGCTGGAGGACGATTGCTGCCGCATGTCCTTTTTGCGAGGCGCTTTCCTGGCAGGTGGCAGCGTGACCGATCCGGAGAAGCGTTACCATCTGGAGCTGGCCACGTCTCATATTCAGGCCAGTCGGGAGGTATCCGCGCTGCTGACGGAGATGGGTTTTCTGCCCCGCAGCGTCATGCGAGGTGCCAACAGCGTGATATATTTCAAGCAGTCGGAGCATATTGAGGATTTGCTGACTACCATTGGCGCACCCGTTTCCGCCATGGATATCATGACAGCCAAGGTGGACAAAATGATACGCAACGGTGCCAATCGCGCCATGAACTGCGACATGGCAAACGTAAATAAAACGCTGGATGCCGCTCGGGACCAGCAGGAGGCCATTGAGCGGCTGCGGGAGGAGGGTTCTCTGGACCAGCTTCCCGACAAACTGAAACAGACGGCGGAACTGCGTCAGCAGTATCCGGAGCTGTCACTGAATCAGTTGGCGGAGCTGTGCGACCCGCCGGTGAGCAAATCCTGCATCAACCACAGAATGCGGAAAATCTTGGAGATTGCGAGGGAGCAGAAATGACGAGAGAAGAACGCTGCCGGAAGGCAGTTGAGTACCATGCCACCACGCTGAACTGTGCCCAGAGCGTTCTGGCAGCCTTTTCGGATGTGATCGGTATGACGGAGGAGCAGTGTTGCGCTATCGGCAGCGGCCTGGGGCGCGGCATGCGATATGAGAGCACTTGCGGCGCGGTCAGTGCGGCGATCGTGATCCTGGGGATCCTATATCCACACACGCTGGCCAACGGAATGGAGGGCAAGGACCGCTCCACCCGGCTGACGCTGGAATTTCAACGCCGGTTTTCAGAGCTTTTTTCGCATCTGGACTGTCGGGATCTGCTGCTGAATGAAACACCCCATAGAACCGGGGTAACGGAAACCCTGAACGTGACGGCCCGCTGCGACGTGTATATCGCATCGGCAGTAGAACTGCTTTGCGATATGCTGGAGGAACTGGAAAAGGAGTAAGCCATGGCCTTTGCGCATCTGCATGTGCATACGGAATACAGTCTGCTGGACGGCGCCTGCCGCATCCGTGACCTGCCCAAGCTGGTCAAGGAACTGGGGCAGACGGCGGTGGCCATTACTGACCATGGGGCCATGTACGGTGTGATCGACTTTTATCGCGCCTGCAAGGCCGAGGGGATCCACCCTGTCATTGGCTGCGAGGTCTATGTGGCCCGCCGCACCCGGTTTGACAAGGTCCATGAGCTCGACAGCGAGTCTCGCCACCTGGTGCTGCTGTGCCAGAACGAGACGGGCTACCGCAACCTCTCCTACATGGTCTCCCAGGCCTATGTGGAGGGCTTTTACATCAAGCCCCGCATCGATCTGGATCTGCTGCGTGAGCACAGCGAGGGTTTGATCGGCCTGTCCGCCTGTCTGGCCGGCGAGATCCCCCGGCGGATCGTGAGCGGCGACTACGAGGGGGCCAAGACCTATGCCTTGGAGATGCAGGAGATCCTGGGGGAGGGCAACTTCTATCTGGAGCTCCAGGACCACGGCATTGCCGACCAGACGACGGTGAACCGGGCCCTGCTGCGGATGCACAATGAGACCGGCATCCCGCTGGTCTGCACCAACGACGCCCACTATCTGCGCCGTGAGGACGCGGAGAGCCATGACGTGCTGCTTTGCATCCAGACCGGTAAGACGGTGGATGACGAGAACCGGATGCGCTATGAACCGCAGAATTTCTATATTCGCTCCACGGAGGAGATGGAGGCACTGTTTGCCGGCTATCCTGACGCGGTGGAGAACACCCAGCGCATCGCCGACCGCTGCCAGGTAGAGTTCACCTTCGGCAAATATCACCTGCCTGAATTCAAGCTGCCCCCGGGTTATGATTCACCCACCTATCTCCGCAAGCTCTGCGACGAGGGCTTTGCGGAGCGGTACGGAGAGGCGAAGCCGGAATACCGCAAGCAGCTGGCCTATGAACTGAATATGATCGAGAAAATGGGCTTTACCGACTATTTTCTCATTGTCTCGGATTTTGTCCGCTATGCCAAGAGCGTGGGGATCCCGGTGGGACCCGGCCGCGGCAGCGCCGCCGGCTCCATGGTGTCCTACTGCCTGCACATCACGGACATCGACCCCATGCAGTACAGCCTCTATTTTGAGAGGTTTTTGAACCCCGAGCGTGTATCCATGCCGGATATCGACATGGACTTCGGTGATACCCGCCGGGGCGAGGTAGTGGAATATGTCCGCCGTAAGTACGGTGAGGACCACGTGGCGCAGATCGTTACCTTCGGTACCATGGCGGCCCGTGGCGCCATTCGTGACGTGGGTCGGGCGCTGAACATGACCTACGCCGAGGTGGACGTGGTAGCGAAGCTGGTGCCTGCCACGCTCCACATTACCCTGGACGATGCTTTGAAGCTCTCCAAACAGCTCAACGACCTTTATGAGGGCGATGAACGGATCCATCGTCTCATCGACACCGCCAAGGCGCTGGAAGGTATGCCCCGCCATGCCTCCACCCATGCCGCCGGTGTGGTCATCACCAAGCGGCCGGTGTATGAGTACGTACCCCTGGCCCGGAACGACGACGCCATCGTCTGCCAGTACAATATGATCACCCTGGAGGAGCTGGGCCTTCTGAAGATGGACTTCCTGGGTCTGCGGAACCTGACGGTGCTGGACGACGCGGTGAAGATGGTCCAGCGTCAGCAGCCGGACTTCCGCTTGGATCAGATCCCCATGGACGACCCGGCGGTGTTTGAGATGCTGACGGCGGGGAAGACCTCCGGCGTGTTCCAGATGGAGTCCTCCGGCATGACCGGCGTATGCCTTGGCCTGAAGCCGGAGAACATTGAGGACATTACGGCAATCATCGCCCTGTATCGCCCCGGTCCCATGGAGTCCATCCCCCGGTTTATCGCTTGCAAGCATGACCCCAAGCTGATCACCTACAAGCACCCCATGCTAAAGCCGATCCTGGATATTACCTACGGCTGCATCGTCTATCAGGAGCAGGTGATCCAGATCTTCCAGCAGCTGGCCGGATACTCTCTGGGCCAGGCGGACATGGTGCGCCGGGCCATGAGCAAAAAGAAAGTCAAGGACATTGAGAAGGAGCGAGGTGCCTTCCTCCACGGCGACCCGGAGCGGCACATCAAAGGCTGCGCCGCCAACGGCATCCCGGAGGATGTGGCCCAATCCATCTACGACGAGATCTACGACTTCGCCAACTACGCCTTTAATAAGGCCCATGCCGTGTCCTATGCAGTGGTGGCCTATCAGACTGCCTGGTTCAAGTGCCACCATGTCAAGGAGTACATGGCAGCATTGCTAACCAGCGTGCTGGACAACTCCGACAAGGTGGCCGAATATATTGCCGAGTGCCGGGAGTGCAAGATCCCCCTGCTGCCGCCGGATGTGAACCGCTCTTACGACCGCTTCACCGTGGAGGAGGGGGGCATCCGCTTCGGATTGGTGGCCATCAAGAACATCGGCCGGGGCTTTATCCGCACCATGGTACGGGAGCGGGAGAACGGAGGCCTGTTTGCCTCCTTCCAGGACTTCTGCGAGCGGATGTTCGACTGCAACGACATGAACAAGCGGGCGGTGGAGAATCTCATTAAGGCCGGTTCTTTCGACTCCATGGGTGCCCGCCGCTCCCAACTGATCGCCGTCTATGAGATGGTGCTGGACAGCATCGCTGACAGCCGCCGCCACAACGTGGAGGGACAACTGGACTTTTTTGGCATGGCAGCCAATGCTTCCGCCACCGGCAAGCAGCATACTCAGGTCAATCTGCCGGATATTCCGGAATACAGCGCCACTGAGCGGATGTTCATGGAGAAGGAGACCACCGGCCTCTATCTCTCCGGTCATCCCATGGCGGATTACCGCCATATTGCCAAGCGTGCCGGTGCCGCATCCATCCATGACATCATGGAGGACTTTGCCCAGGAGGACGGACCTCGGTATTTTGCCGACGGCCAGAACGTGACGGTGGCAGGTATCGTCACCGCCAGCAGGACCCGCACCACCAAGAACAACAGCCTTATGGCCTACGTGACGGTGGAGGATGAACTCTCGTCTATCGAACTGCTGTGCTTTAACCGAGTCATCGAGACCAGCGGCAGTTACATGGCAGTCAACACGCCGGTGCTGGTGAAGGGCCGCCTGTCCGTCCGCGATGAGAAGCCACCTCAGATCATGTGCGAGAGTATCGTTCCGCTCAAGCAGTTGCTCGCGCCGGGAGAAGATGTTGCCAAGCCGCCCGTCCAGGAGAAGGATGTTACTATTTATCTCCGTGTGCCCAGTCTGGATAGCGCCGTATTTCGCCACATCAAGCTGGTAATGACCATGTTTGAAGGGGAGACCCCGGTGAAGATTCGTGTGTCTGACACAGGCAAGCTGCTGGGTGGACAGTGTCTGAACCATCCGGCCCTGCTGCAGGAGTGCCGGGAGTGGCTGGGTGCTGAGAACGTTGTGGTCAAGGAGAAAAAATAGCGGGAGGATCATCATGGTTTTTTTGAATTACTGAGCTTGTGTTCCGTCTGCATATTTAAAATGGATAAAAGGGTGATCCCCGGCATCTTGGCCGGGGACCTCTCTTTTCACACAATGGGTGGCGTGGCATACACTGGATTGAAAGAGCTCATCTTTCAGTACTTAAAACAGGAGGTAACACAATGCCTGAAAATGTGATGCCGGGCCCGGTCAGTGATCTGGAAAACATCCGGGAATCCGTCTGTATCCATACCCGAAAGATATTTGACAGCTGCCGCGACAAGGACTGTGTGGAGGACCTGCGGTTCTATCCTACGGCAGAGGCCAGAGACATTTTGAACGCGTCCCAAATGGTGAAGGGAGGCACAGCTGAGCTCCTCTACGTCTATACCGATGTGGAACCGGTGACCTTCAACCGGGGTTTTTACTCCATCGACATGCGGTTTTTCTACCGGGTGACGCTGCAGGTGTACACCGGCGCGCCACGCTACACGGAAGCCGAAGGCCTGTGCGTCTTTGACAAGCGCTGTATCCTCTTCGGCAGCGAGGGCAACGCCAAGATCTTCAGTTCCGACACGGTGCTGGAGGAGTTGGATATCCCCGGCGCTATGCGCAGCAACCTGCCGGTGGCGGTGGTGGAAGCGGTGGACCCCATCGTGCTGGATACTCGCATCGCCGACCACAGCATCGGCACCGACGTGCCCTTGACGGAGATTCCGGCCTTCATCGCCCAGAGCTTCTCCGGCGAGCTGGTTTTCGACAACACCGATGAGCGCCGCTACTATGTGACCCTGGGTCAGTTCTCTCTGGTGCGTCTGGAGCGGGATACCCAGCTGCTGATCCCCGTCTACGACTACTGCATCCCCCAGACGGATTGCCCCAGCAACGACCAGGAGGATCCCTGCGGCCTGTTCCGCAGCGTGGCATTCCCGGTCAGCGAGTTCTTCCCGCCCAATACGGTGGATACACCTACCGACTATACCAGCGCCCGCAACTACTGCGCCTGCCATGGATAACTAAAACTCCCCCGGGGATCCGGGGGAGTTTTTTATACCAAATCTGCGATCTCATAGATGAGACGTTCCGACTTTTCCCAGCCCAGGCAGGGATCTGTGATGGACTTACCGTAGCATCCGCCGCCTACAGGCTGGCTGCCGTCCTCCAGATAGCTCTCGATCATGAGACCCTTGACAAGCTGGCGAATATCACCGCTGCAGCGCCGGTTGGACATGACCTCCTTGGCAATTCGAATCTGTTCCAGATAGTTTTTGCCGGAGTTGGCATGTGGAGACGGTATGTTTGATGTCAAGGGTCGAATGAAAATAGGCGGGAAAGCCCAGTAATACTGCGGTTTTCGGGCAATCGGGCAAATTTGGCATCGGGCAGACCAAATGCTCCTCGGTAACTTATCGAAGGGCAAATTAGCTCAAAAAGTGTGAGAGTTGAGTTGCCACGATAGATGTCACTATGTTGAGTTGCCGAGT
>CACZNU010000027.1 GCA_902782615.1 Oscillospiraceae bacterium
GCGGATCGCCTACCTGCCCCAGAGCCGCAACGTGCCGGATATCTCCGTGGAGCGGCTGGTGCTCCACGGGCGGTTTCCCTATCTCAGTTACCCCCGGCGCTACCGGAAGGAGGACCGGGAGAAGGTGACCCGGGCTCTGGAGTGGGTAGACCTGAAGGACTTGAAAGAGCGGAAAATGGAGAATCTCTCCGGCGGACAGCGGCAGAAGGCGTATCTGGCCATGGCTCTGGCCCAGGACACGGAGGTGATCCTCATGGACGAGCCCACCACATTCCTGGATATCAAGAATCAGTTTGAGATGCTGGATCGGGCCCGGTCTCTGGCCAACGGGGGCAAAACGGTCATCATGATCCTCCACGACTTCGAGTCGATCCTCCACTATGCCGACCATGTGGTCCTCGTGGCGGCAGGGCGGGTCCTGGCCACCGGCGACGCTGAGACAGTGCTTCGTTCTCCGGAGGTAAAGAGGGCCTTTGGCGTGGAGCCGTGCTTTTATGAGACCGACGATGGACTCCACTGCTACGTGCGTGCGTCATCCAATGAATGAAAAAAGCCTCTTTTGTCCGTCAGACAAAAGAGGCTTTTTTCATGGTACGGGTAGTGGGATTTGAACCCACACGGTTGCCCACTGGAACCTAAATCCAGCGCGTCTGCCAATTCCGCCATACCCGCGTGCGCCAAGTATCATACCACACAGCGGGGAAATCCGCAAGTGCGGGGAAGAGAAAAACCGGGGAGCCGCTTTTCGGCTTCCCGGTTTGATGTTATTCTTCCTCGGGGGTATCCTCCTCGGCGGGAGGAGCATCAGGCGTCTCTTCTGCGGGAGAGTCCGCGTCGTCCGGTTCCTCCGGCATGGGGATGGGCTCGGAGGTGATGTGGATGTGCCGGGCGGGCTTTTCAATCACATCAGGCACAGAGGGACGGAACAGCTTCGGTTCCTCCTTGCTGGCGCCGTAGTTGTCCACCGTCTCGGGATCCCGGCCCTCGATAATGGCCATCATCTCCTGACCGGTGATGGTTTCCTTCTTCAGCAGGTACGCGGCGATCTTGTCCAGCAGCTCCCGGTTGTCCCGGAGGATCTGTCGGGCCTCCTCGTGGCACTGGCGGATGATGGCGATGGTGGCCCGGTCCGCGGCGGCATAGGTCTCCTGGGCGCAGGACATGGAGTAGGTGCCGTCCAGATACTGGCTCTGCACAGTGCCCAAAGCCATCATGTCAAACTCCTCGCTCATGCCGAAGCGGGCCACCAGATTTCGGGCCATCTCCGTGGCCCGCTCGATGTCGTTGGCGGCGCCGGAGGTCATGGTGTTGCACACGACCTCCTCACTGGACCGGCCGGCCAGCAGGGTGCGGATCTCGGCCAGGATGTCCTCCCTGGACATGAGGAATTTCTCCTCCTCCGGCAGGTGGAGGGTATAGCCCAAGGCGCCCTGGGTATGGGGCACGATGGTGATCTTGGACACGGGCTGGGCGTTCTTCTGCTTGGCGGCCACCAGCGCGTGGCCCACCTCGTGGTAGGCGATGATCCGTTTCTCCTCGTCGGTGATGACGGTGCCCTTCTTCTCGCTGCCGGCGATGACCGTTTCAAAGGCGGCCAGCAGATCGTTCTGGTTGACGGCCTTGCGTCCGTGGCGGACGGCCCGAAGGGCGGCTTCATTGACCAGGTTGGCCAGGTCCGCGCCTACAGTGCCGGCGGTGGCCTGGGCGATCTTCTCCAGGTCCACGTCCTCGGCAAGATGGATGTTCCGGGTATGGACCTGCAGCGTGGCCAGACGGCCTGCCAGGTTGGGGCGGTCCACGGTGATGCGGCGATCGAAGCGGCCGGGCCGCAGCAGCGCCTTGTCCAGCACCTCGGGCCGGTTGGTGGCGCCCAGGACGATGACGCCCTTGCTGGGATCGAAGCCGTCCAGCTCTGCCAGCAGCTGGTTCAGCGTCTGTTCCCGCTCGTCGTTGCCGCCGAAGCGGACGCCGTCGCGGCTCTTGCCGATGGTGTCGATCTCATCGATAAAAATGATGCAGGGGGCCACCTTGGCGGCCTCCTTAAAGAGGTCGCGGACACGGCTGGCGCCCACGCCCACGAACATCTCCACAAAGTCCGAGCCGGAGATGGAGAAGAAGGGGACGCCGGCCTCGCCGGCCACGGCCTTGGCCAGCAGCGTCTTGCCGGTACCGGGGGAGCCCACCAGCAGCGCACCCTTGGGGAGCTTGGCGCCGATGGCGGTGTACTTGCCGGGATTGTGGAGGAAATCGATGATCTCCTCCAGGCTCTCCTTGGCCTCATCCTGACCGGCCACGTCCCGGAAGGTGACGCCGGTGGACTTCTCCATGTAGACCTTGGCGTTGGACTTGCCCACGTTGCCGATGCCGCCGATACCGCCGCCGCTCTTGCTGATGAACCGCATCAGCAGCATGAAGCCGCCCACCATCAGCACAGTGGGCAGGATATAGGCCATCATGAACTCCAGGATGGGGCTCATCCGGGCCTGATAGGGGGCGGTGTACTCCACGTCGTGCGCCTCCAGCAGGGCCAGCAGATCCGGGTTGTAGAGCTCCACCGTATAGAGGATCAAACCGTTCTTCTCGGTATTGGTGTACTCCTTGCCGTCCTCATCGGTGTAGACGTAGTTGTCCACCGGGGTCAGGTAGATGGTGTTGTCCTTGAACACCACGCTCCTGGCCTTATCCTCCTCCACCAGTTGAATGAAATCGCTGTATTTGATCTCGTGGCTGGTGGAGCGATTGGAGGCGTTCTGGCTGTAGGCCTGGATATAGTTGAGGATCACCACGGCCACCACCGCCCAGGCGATCAGCGTCAGAACGCCCCGGAGGTTCCGGTTTGACCGTCCGTTCTTGTTGTTCTTATTGTTGTTGGGATCCATGTGAGGTCTCCTTCCGTTTATGAAAATGCCGAATCGGCATCATACTGCTTTGCGCGTATTTAACAGTATACCATAGAAAAATAAAAGCCACAAGCACGGCCCGGTAAATTTCTGTAAAATTTCTATGAAGGAACGCTTTATCTTGTCAGGAAAACATGATATACTTATCAAGAATGTAGAATTTTCCGACGAGAGGATTTGCCATGAGAGAAAAGGAGAACAGACGGCCCGAGCCACAGGCGGAGGCCGACGGTATCATCGAGGGAAGAAACGCGGTGATCGAGGCTCTGCGCACCGAGACCGCCATCGACAAGATCTATCTGGCCAAGGGCGAGACCGACAAGACTCTGGGCCACATCGCCTCCCGTGCCCGTGAGGCAGGCATCGTGGTGGTGGAGGCGGACCGGCGGAAACTGGACAACATGTCCCGCACTCATGCCCACCAGGGCGTCATCGCTCTGGCCGCCGTGCGGGAATATGTCAGCGTCCAGTCCCTTCTGGACATCGCCGCCCAGAAGGGCGAGCCGCCCCTGATCGTGGTGTGCGATGAGATCTCCGACCCCCACAATCTGGGCGCCATCCTCCGCACGGCGGAGTGTGCCGGCGCCAATGGCGTCATCATCCCCAAGCGCCGCAGCGCGGGCCTGACCGCCATCGTGGCCAAGACCAGTGCCGGTGCCGTCAGCTACATGCCGGTGGCTCGGGTGGCCAACATCTCCGCCACGCTGAAGGACTTGAAAAAGGAGGGCGTGTGGGTGTTCGGCACGGCGGCGGAGGGGACTACCACCCTGTATGACGCAGATCTGAAGGGCCCGGCTGCCATCGTCATCGGCTCTGAGGGCGATGGCATGACCCGCCTGGTCCGGGAGAACTGCGATTTTCTGGTGAGCATTCCTATGAAAGGCAGGATCTCATCGCTGAACGCCTCGGCGGCGGCAGCCATCCTGCTGTATGAGGCCGTGCGCCAGCGGCAATGAAGAGAGCGAAGCGAGACGGTATATGAGCAAGTACACGGACGAAGAGCTGTATCAGGCATTGACGGAGACGGGACGCCTTCTGCAGGGCGTCGCGCCTGTAGAGGGGGAGGAGTACTCTCTGGAGTCCATCCTGGCTGAATTCGGACAGGATGCGGCGGAGCCTGCCCAAACGCCGGTCCGGGAGGAGAGTGAGCCCGCCCCGGCGGCGCTGCTCCGGCAGGAGCCCGTAGCCGCGGAGATCCCTGCGGACCAGGAGATCCAGCCCCCAGTGCCTGAGACGGCGGATCCGGCCCTGATGGATACACTGAGCCTACGGCAGATGGTGGCGGCCAACAAAAACCGCAGAGATGGAGAGCCGAAGGAGCAGAAGACGCCGGAAGTTCCCAAGCAGGAAATACCGGAGCCGCAGTCGGAGGAGCCTACAGCCCTGCCGGAGGAACCCGCTTCAGAACCGGCCCCGCCGACAGAGGAGCGAAAGGCCCCCTCACGCCTGATGGAGAAAAAGAGACCCGGGCTGAAGCTGGTCCGGGGCGGCCTGGGACGAAAAACCGACATCGGGGAGGAGCCGCCCCGGGAGGAACGGAAGGAGATTCCGGTGGAGGAACTGGGGGATACGAAAGAGATCCTCCCCAAAAAGCGAGAGAAACCCGCGGCGCAGAAGGAAAAGCCGGAGGAACCGGAGCAGACACCTCCCGCACCGGAGACGTCCTCGGTTTTCCCAGAGGAGCCGGAGGGCATGCATAAGGTACCCCTTGAGCAGGTCATGTCCCAGACGGTGGAGGCTGTTCTGGATGAGGATGACGCCATCCTGGAAAAGCCCGTCCCGCTGACAGAGCGGGTGGGAGAGGCCTTCTTGGACTGGAGAGAAAAGCTGTCGAGCTTTCTGAAGCGACGGGAGAAAAGCGGCAACTCCTCCTGGGAGCAGCCGGAGAACGCCCCGGAACTGGCGGTGGAAGAACCGGAGCCGGACATGGAGCAGGCCGCCAAGGAGGAAAAACGGCTGTGCAAGAAGCTGCATCTCCATGCTCTGATGGCGGCCGTGCCGACACTTCTGCTGGCGGCGCTGACGGCGATGGATGCGGCGGGAGTGCTGAAGGGCCTCTGGGCCCGGCTGCCCGCCTTGGGCTATGCGGTGCCCGGCGTTTTGCTGGCGCTGACCGCCCTGTTGGCCTCGCCGGTATGGCGCAAGCTGGCGGAGGATCTGAAGGCGGGCCGTCCCGGATGCGAGCTGGGAGCCGGCGCCGTGACCCTGGTGGTGCTGGCCGACTGCGTGTATGGCGCCCTGGGCCGCGCTTCTGGCGCCGCACCTTTTGCCGCGCCTGCCGCGGCACTGATCTGGGTGTGCCAGCTGGGCCTGCTGATGGCGGCCGAGGCACGCCGGGAGGCCTTCCACCTGGCGGATATCGGCGGGACGCCGCCCTACGGCATATCCGTGACAGCCGCCGGCGCCTGCAAGCAGCGGGGAACGCTGCAGGGATTTTATCACAACGCTCACCGGGTCGATCCGACCCGCAAATGGCAGAGGATCCTGATGCCGCTGATCCTGGCTGTGGCCACGGTGCTAGCCGGTGTGGTGATCCTGTCCCGCCGAACGGGGGGCGATCCCCTGTGGGTGTGGTCGGTTCTGCTGGTGGCAACGGTGCCCTTGGCTCTGCCGCTGACGGGGACGCTGCCGCTGCAATTCCTGAACCATCGCCTGTCTAAGAGCGGCAGTGCCGTGGCCGGATACCATGGCGCCCGGTCGGTCAGCGGTTCCCGCCGCATGGTGGTGACAGACGACGATCTGTTCCCCCCGGGAACGGTGGGACTCAACGGCCTGAAGGTCTACGGCGAGGAGATCGGCAAGGTAGTATCCTATGCCGCCAGCATCACCCAGGCCTGCCACAGCCAGCTGCACCCCCTGTTTGAACAGCTGCTGACCGCCGAGGGCGGCACCCACTTGACGGTGGAGGACCTGCACTACTTTGAGGAGGGCGGCGTCGGCGGTACCATCCACGGCGAGAGCGTCACCATGGGCAGCGCCTATTTTATGCGCAAGACCCATGTATCCCTGCCCCACGAGCTGAAGCTGAAAACCGGTGTGTTCCTGGCGGTGGATGGCACGCTGATTGCCATCTTCGCCATCAAATATGCCCCCTCCCGCAACGTGGAGTGGGCGCTGCGGGCTCTGCGCCGCAACCGGATCGAGCCGGTATTGGCGGTACGCAGCAGCAACGTGACGCCCGGCCTCCTGAAACGGAAATTCAATCTGGATGCCAAACCTGTCTACCCTGACGTATCCACCCGTCTGGCCCTGTCTGATCTGAGCCGGGAGACGGCGGAAAGGTCCAACGCCATCATCTATCGGGAGGGTCTCATGCCTTTTGCCGAGACGGCGGTGGGCTCCCGGCGCATGATCCGTGCCGTTCGCAGCGCCACGGTACTGGCCTGGCTGGGCGCACTGTGTGGGTTGCTGCTGGCCTACTATTTCACCGGTGTGGGGGCCTTCCAGCTGCTGGATCCCCTGCGGATGCTGATTTTTCAGGTCCTGTGGCTGCTGCCCACCTGGCTCCTGAGCGGATCGGTAAAACATTACTAAAACCTATGTCTCAAACAGCCGCGGCAGAGAGCTGCGGCTGTTTTTGCATTTTGTGCAAAAAAAAGGGGAGAAATTCTGCTGAAACACCGGAAAATTGTAGTTGTCAGCTATGAAAAAATAGTATATAATCTGTATGTTGAGCAATTTGCGCTATACCGCGCTTACAGAAAACGAAGGGAGAAACTGAAACTATGACTGCCAACGACATCCGCAATATTGCGCTGCTGGGTCACGGTGGCTCCGGCAAGACCTCTCTGGCTGAGCAGATGCTCTTTATGACCAAGGGTACCGACCGCCTGGGCAAGACCGTGGACGGCAACACCACCTGCGACTACGACGCCGAGGAGATCAAGCGCCAGATCTCTATCTCTCTGGCCTTTGCCCCCGTGAACTACAAGGGCGTGAAGATCAACGTCATGGACGCCCCCGGCAACTTTGACTTCTCCGGTGAGGCCCTGTCCGCCATCCGCGCCGCCGAGTGCGCCGTACTGGTGGGCGCCGCCAAGGACGGCCTGTCCGTGGGTATCGAGCGCAGCTGGAAGATGCTGGGCAGCAAGCCCCGCATGATCTTCATCAACCGCACCGAGGAGGCCAACTCC
>CACZNU010000028.1 GCA_902782615.1 Oscillospiraceae bacterium
CGGAGAGCTTCTGCATGATGAAGCCCTCGCCGCCGAAGAAGCCCGCCATGCCCTTCTTCTGGAAGAACACGGACAGCTCCACGCCGGGCTCCGAGGCCAGATACGCCCGCTTCTGGACGATCATCGGATGGTTGGGGTCGATCTCCACGGCGCGAATGGAGCCGGGAAAGCTGGAGGCGAAGGCGATCAGGCCGTCGCCCTGGGCAACGTACTTGTTGCGGAACATGGACTCGCCGGAAAAGAGCCGCCCGAACATCTTGCCGACACCGCCGCCGCTGGTCTCCATCTTCATGTTGGGGCTCATCCAGCTCATGGCGCCGGACTCGCAGTACAGGCTCTCGCCGCTTTTCAGCTGACAAATCACAACGGGCATGGGTTCGCCCTTGATCTCATACTGCATGGTAGCAACCTCCTTTAAAAATCTATTATTCCCTGCTGTTCATTCAGCGGCCGCGCAGTCTTCTCAGGAACATGACCACACTGATCAGGATCGCAACCGCGCCCATGCCGATCATGATGTAGGCGCCGGTGGTCCCGGGCAGCGTGACGTCCGTGGGGTTATCGATGTTGTAGATCACAGTCAGCTCCATGCCCTCGTAGAACTCCTTGGGGGTCTCACGCAGCAGGGAGACGACCTTCTTGCCGTCCACGGTATACTCCACGGTGATCTCATAGTCCTCCCGGATACCGCCGGGGGCGTCCGAATCGGACACCTCGGTGGTCTCGATCTTGGTGATGGTAGCCTGGGTCTCCGTGTACTTGCCGGCGTGCAGCTTCTGCAGATGGTCAATACCCGTCACAAGGACAAATATACCTGCGGCAAGAAACACAAGGATCATGATGATGCCAACGACACCGGATACGATTCTTTTCATTCTCTGTCTCCTTTTCGACGATATGTGTGGTTACTGTCCCTCATATTCAAACACGGCAACATAGTCCGCGCTCTCCGCCAGCTCCAGGGTGATCTGCGCATCTGTGGAGTAGTCGGTCCCATCCTTGGTCCACTTCACGAACTTCCAGCCATCCTCATAAGCCGTGGCCAGGAAGGTATAGGTGGTGGGCTCGGCCAGGTTGATCTGTGCGGACTGATAGGGATGCTCCGGATCGAATTCCGGCGTCTCCTCGCCCTCAACATAGTCAATGCCGCCAATGCCCTCGGTATTCACATGAACGAAAATGGTGGCCTCCGGCACATCCATCGACTTGAAGTGGTAGGTCTCGCCGCCCTCTACCGCCATCTGGAGACCGTCCTCATCCTCCTCGGAGATGGTCACGATGAAATCGTCGGCATCTTCATATTCGGAGGTCAGGTTGCCGTGAAGGGTGTTCCCCTCCTGTTGGATAAACCAGCCGTGCATCTCATCACCTATCATGCACATTACAGACCAGCCCGGATACTCCTCCATTTCCGAAGCGGAAACCATGAGGTAGTTCTCATTTTCGTCCTGATAGGTCCCCACACGGGTCCAGACGAAGTCATTGTCTCCCTGCTTGGAGCCGCCGCAGGCAGCCAGGGAGCAGACCATCAGAAGGGTCAGCAGCAGTACCATCAGTCTTTTCATTGTTCTCCTCCATTTAATATGTTTGGTGTTCTATAGATAAAGTGTTCTCATGTCACTTGATCTTCATGGGAGCGGAAGGATCTCCGGGACCCCGTTCTCACAGCACGTTGGAGAGGTATACCACATAGACCATGGTCAGCGCTGCGGCCAGCATTACCAGGACCATGCGGACATGAGTCTTCCGCTCAGCGTATATGGTGGCAATGAATTCCCGGATAAAGGCGTTGATCCAGAAATAGCTGCGGGTCCTGCCGCCGATGCCCTCCATGGGCACGCCCTGGCGGTTGGCCAGAATGCCGGCCCGGAACACGTGGTAGTTGGTGGTGGCAAAGGCGATTTTTGCCTCCTGCCCGCCGCCGGTCTCCCGGATCAGCGCCGCGGAGTTGCGGATGTTCTCTTCGGTATTGGTGGAGCGATCCTCCACCAGGATCCGGTCCGCCGGAACGCCGCTCTCCGCCAGATAGCGGCGGATGGCCTCCGCCTCGGAGATCACCTCGTCCGATCCCTGCCCGCCGGAGGGGACAAACGTCAGCTTCTTCCCCGTGGTCTCCTCCTGCATCCGGGCAAATTCCAGGGCCCGGTCCGCCCGGCCTTTCAGCAGGTTGGTCAGCGTACCGTCGGCATTGATCTGGCAGCCCAGGATCAGCATGTAGTCCTTGTCAAAGGCCGGGACTCTTTTGGCAGCTTTGATCCCCAGGATGATGGTGGCCAGCAGGATGCCCTCCAGATAGGATACCGCCACCAGCACGCCGTTCTCCACGGCCATTTCAATGTAGAGCCAGACGCCCGACTCATTATGTACGTCAATGATGGTGGTTCTCTGCAGGTATTCTCCCAGTGCCTCGGGAAACACCGTGGTCAGGCACAACAACAAGCCCAAAAGGAATCCCAGCATATTTCGCCAGTTCCGGCCCTCCCTGCGCATCAGCTGTATGTTGCTGACCGTCACCAGGATCGACACGATAAAGGCCAACGGCAGGGCAACATAAGCGACGGTGGACGCAGCGGTAAGCGTGGTGCGGGCAGTCTGGGCTATCCCCCCGCTGGAAAAAACCCGAATGAGCTGGTCCAGCAGCAGGCCTCCCAGATAGATGATCAATCCCAGGTTCTTGACGTTTTTGTACCGGTAGAGGCTCTCTTTGACGCCCGCGCGGTACCGCCGGAGCAGCACCCACAGGATCAGCGCCAGATAGACACTGATAGCAATGGGGATGATGCGGCCGCCGGTGCAGTCACCGAAGCAGCTATCGTAGGTGAGTACGCCGAAACGGTGACTGTAAAGGCAGAAATACCGGATCGGTCCCTCCGGGTCATTCACAACCACATAGGTTTTTCCCCGCTGGACGGACCGGAATTTCAGATACAGCGTCCCGTTCTCGACCTGCTGGTGCACCAGTGACACCACCGGCGTCTTCTGCTCGATTTCTACGGAGTATTCCTCGAAGCGTCCCGTTTTTTCCTTCAACGGCAGCTCAACCGTATAGGATCTGCCGCCAATCAGGATCACGGCGAAACACACTGCCGCCAGCAGGAGTCCTATGATCGCCAGCGTTCTGTTCTTCATACCGCCAATTCTCTCCCATCAGTCCGCAAGGTCACCGGACTCCTGTTGCTCCCCGTGGTCTCGATCAATACGCCTGTAACCTTTCACAGGCTGTTTAATGAATTAATATGATAATATATTATTTTATCACAGCTTTTCCGTAATTCCAATAGAAAACTCTCCAATATCGTCCATTTTTAATATTTTCTTCCTCGCAGGAGGTATCCAAGCATTGTCCGCCTGCGGCCTCCGTCCGCGCATAAGCAAACGCCTCCTGCAAATACTATCTGTGACAAGTCATAGAAAAGCAGGAGGAATTTTGATATGAAAGCAACCGGAATCGTGCGGCGCATTGACGACCTGGGCCGGGTGGTCATTCCCAAGGAGATCCGCCGCACCATGCGCATTCGCGAGGGTGACCCGCTGGAGATATATACCACCCGGGACGGCGAGGTCATCTTCAAAAAATACTCCATGATGGGAGGCCTGGAGGATTTTGCCGCCCAGTTCTGCGACACACTCAGCCGCAGCACCTCCTTTACCGCTGCCGTGGCCGACCGGGATGCCATCATCGCCGTGGCCGGCTCCGGCAAACGGGAGTTGTTGGGCAAACAGATCTCCCACCAACTGGAGGAGATCATGGAAAAGCGCGACATTTACCGCTGGGTCAGCCAGGATCCGCCTGTCCCGGTCACGGAGAACGGCTCCCCCTATGCCGCCGTTATCGCCGCACCCATCCTCTGCCAGGGCGACGTGATGGGGCTGGTACTGTTTCTCGACGACCGGGGCAAAGTGCCCGGCGAGGCGGAATACAAGCTGGCCCAGACCGTGGCAGCCTTTCTGGGCAGGCATATGGAAAGCTGATCGGCTTTACAGAAAAAAGGAACGGATCCTCAGATCCGTTCCTTTTTTTGTCACAAGGGTTTATCTCTTTCCGCCGCCGAAGCCGCTCTTTCCAAAGCCGCCGGGACGGGAGCCGCTGGGCTTGGATCCGCCGCCGGGACGGGAGGGCGTACTGGGACGGGATGTGCTGTGGTAGCTGCCGGAGGGCCGGGACGCAGAGGATGGACGGCTGTAGCCGCTGTATCCCACCGGCCGCGGCGGCGCGGGAGACAGAGGCGCCCGGGGACGGCCCCAAAAGATGGGATAGTAGGTCACCACGGGCATCACCGGGTTCACCGCCGTGTAGCGGCGGCGATAACGGTTGTAGCGGAAGCGGTCCAGAATGGCCCACACCACCAGCACGCCGATCACCAGCAGCGCCACCTTGAACAGCGACACGTGGCCGGCCTGCTTGGGCTGGTGGTACTCGGTCCACTCCTCGGCAGGCGCGCTGGCGGATCCACCGCCGCCGCTGATCCCCGCCTGGGCGTAGAACACGTCGGCCTGGCGGAAGAAGGCCACCACGGCCTCGTCGTAGTTACCGGCGTAATAGGGCTGGTCGATGGCCTGCTTCAGCTTGGTCTGCTGGGTGTCGGTCATTGTGGCGGCCACATTGTCGCCCACGGCCACGTACCAGTCATCGCCCTTGACCAACAGCAGCAGCATATCGCCGGCGCCCAGGCCCCACTTCTCGCCCAGAGCCCGGGCATAGTCCGCCTGGGTCCAGCCGTTGAGCTTGTTGAGCGTGGCCACCGCCACCACGGAATAATACCGGTCATTCCAGGTGGTGTCGTACTCCGCCGCCGTCTTCTCCGTGGCGTCGGAGAGCAGCTTGGCGTTGTCGTTGACCCACTGGTAGTACTTCACGTCCAGCAGCTCCGTGGTCTTTCTGGATTCATAGGCGTCCCTGCGGCTAAAGCCCCAGAAGCACGCCAGCGCCACGGCGGCGATCAGAACGATCCAGGCCACCACCTGATTTTGGAATAGCTTCTTCATCTCATGCTCCTTTCAAGGAGGGTAGGCGATCTCCTCGCCGGCAGGCGGCGGATCAGCCGCGCAGCTCCATCAGCTTCTGCTTCAGCTCGCCCTCGATGCGGCCCAGCTCCAGCTCGGCGGCCTTCCGCTTCTCGGCGCCCTCCCGCTGGATGGTCAGCACCTCGTCCAGAGTGGCAATCAGCTGCTGGTTGGTATGCTGCAGGGTCTCGATGTCCACGATGGAGCGCTCGGCCTCCTTGGCGGTGGCGATGGTGCCCATCTTCAGCTTGTCGGCATTCTTCTTCAGCAGCTCGTTGGTCATC
>CACZNU010000029.1 GCA_902782615.1 Oscillospiraceae bacterium
GAAGGCGGTGTCGAACACGGCCACCTGGGGCACGTCGCCCATGACGGCCTTGCAGGCGTTGATGCCGGTGATGTTGGCGGGGTTGTGGAGGGGGGCCAGGGGAATGCACTCGGCGATGGCGGCCATGACGTCGTCATTGATCAGCACGGAAGCGGCAAACTTCTCGCCGCCGTGGACAACCCGGTGACCCACGGCGCCGATCTCCCGCATGCTCTTGACCACGCCGTATTCCTCGCTTGTCAGCTTATCCAGCACGGCGGCAATGGCCTCGGTGTGGGTGGGCATGGCCACGTCCTCGTTGAACACGGGCTTGCCGTTCTGGGGCTTGTGGGTCAGGTGGCCGTCGATGCCGATGCGCTCGCACAGACCCTTGGCCAGGAGCTTCTCGCCCTCCATGTCCAGCAGCTGGTACTTCAGAGAGGAGGAGCCGCAGTTGATCACAAGAATTTTCATAAGTCATTCCCTCTTTTTTCAAAAAATATGATAAGAACAGTATAAAAGGCTTCCGCCGTTTTTGCAAGGGGTGGGGACGTTTTTTAGTCCGCCAGCTCCAAAATCACCGGGCAATGGTCGCTGCCGGTGACGTCGGTGCGGATGGAGGCGCCGGCGACGCGGTCACAGAGCCGGTCGGAGACGATGAAGTAGTCGATGCGCCATCCGGCGTTGTTCTCCCGGGCGTGGAACCGGTAGCTCCACCAGGAGTAGATGCCCGCGGCGTCGGGGTGGAGATAGCGGAAGGTGTCGGTAAAGCCGGCGGCCAGCAGCTCCGTCATTTTGGCCCGTTCCTCGTCGGAAAAGCCAGCGTTGCCCCGGTTGGACTTGGGGTTCTTCAGGTCGATCTCCTCATGGGCCACGTTGAGATCGCCGCAGTAGACCACCGGTTTCCCCTTGTCCAGCTCCTTCAGATAGGCGCGCAGATCGTCCTCCCACCGCATCCGGTAGGGAAGGCGCTTGAGGCCGTCCTGGCTGTTGGGGGTGTAGCAGCAGACCAGATAGAAGTCCGGGTATTCCGCCGTGATGATCCGCCCCTCGTGGCGGTGGATGTCGTCACCGAAGTCGTAGCTCACGGACAGGGGCTCTTCCTTGGTGAGGATGGCGGTGCCGGAATAGCCCTTCTTGTCGGCGGAGTGGAAGTAGCGGTGGTAGCCCTCCAGGTCAAAAACCGCCTGCTCGGGCTGCAGCTTTGTCTCCTGCAGGCAGATCACGTCCGGGTCCTCGGCGCGGACATAGTCCAGAACCCCCTTGCCCAGACAGGCCCGCAGGCCGTTCACGTTCCAGGATGCCAGCTTCATAGGCGTCCCTCCTTCTCCTATTGGTGGTCACAACATGAAAATTATATCATGAATTGCCCCAAAAACCAAGGTATTTGTTGACAAATCCGGCACTTTGCGATATGATAGGCCACGCAAAAGGCGATGATGGGAAGAGTAACCGGTGGGTGCCGCCGCAAGAGAGTCCGGCAGAGGTGGAAGCGGACGCGGAGGAAACCGGCGAACATGGCCCCGGAGCCGTCCGGCTGAGCGAAGGTTAGGCCGGAACGGGAGCGCCCGTTACCGCGCGGGAGTGTGATGGCACTCCGTGAGGCCCTGCGCCGCGAGGCGGGGGCGAAGCAAGGTGGTATCGCGGCGTTTTGTCGTCCTTGACAGGTTGTCAGGGGCGTTTTTTGTTTTTTGTAAAACGCATAGCCGCCTGTAACATTGGAAAAATATGTTTTGCCGTCCTTCCATCCGGGACGGCGGAAAAGGAGAGTTTCATGGAGCAGAAGAAATTCTATATCACCACGCCGATCTACTACCCCTCCGATAAGCTGCACATCGGCCACACCTACTGCACCGTGGCCGCCGACGCCATGGCCCGCTATAAGCGCATGACCGGCTGCGAGGTCATGTTCCTCACCGGCACCGACGAGCACGGCCAGAAGATCGAGAACCGGGCCAAGGAGGCCGGCGTGACCCCCAAGGAGTTCCTGGACAACATCGTCTGCGGCGAGAAGGGCGTGCTGGACCTGTGGAAGCTGATGAACGTGTCCAACGACCGGTTCATCCGCACCACCGACGACTATCACTGCGCCTCCATCCAGAAGATCTTCCGGAAGATGTACGAGAAGGGCGACATCTACAAGGGCTCCTACAAGGGCAAGTACTGCACCCCCTGCGAGAGCTTCTGGACCGAGAGCCAGCTGGTGGACGGCAAGTGCCCCGACTGCGGGCGGGACGTGCATGACGCGGAGGAGGAGGCCTACTTCTTCCGGCTGAGCAAGTACGCCGATCGGGTGCGGCACCTGCTGGAGGACACCGACTTTTTGCAGCCCCGGAGCCGGGTCAACGAAATGGTGAACAACTTCATCAAGCCGGGCCTGGAGGATTTGTGCGTCAGCCGCACCAGCTTCGACTGGGGCATCCCCGTGGACTTCGACCCGGGCCACGTGGTGTACGTGTGGGTGGACGCCCTGTTTAACTACACCACCGCATTGGGCTTTTTGAACGACACCTATCACGATTACGAAAAATACTGGCCCGCCGACGTCCACTTTGTGGGCAAGGAGATTGTGCGGTTCCACTCCATCATCTGGCCCGCCATGCTGATGAGCATGGAGATGCCTTTGCCAAAGCACGTCTACGGCCACGGCTGGCTGGTGATTGACGGCGGCAAGATGAGCAAGAGCAAGGGCAACGTGGTGGACCCCTACGCCCTGGCAGAGATGTTCGGCGTGGACGCGCTGCGGTTCTTCCTGCTGCGCACCTTCCCCTTCGGCACCGACGGCAACTTCTCCAATGAGCTTTTGATCAACACCATCAACATCGACCTGGCCAACAAGCTGGGCAACCTGGTGAGCCGCACCACCGGCATGGTGGAGAAGTACTTCGGCGGCACGCTGCCCACCGAGCGGGAGGACGACAGGCTGGACTGCGACCTCAAGACCATGGCCTGCACCCTGCGGGACCGCTATGAGGCGGAGATGGAGAAGTTCCAGTTCCAGAACGCATTGGAGGAGATCTTCAAGGTCATCGACCGGGCCAACAAGTATATCGACGAGACCAC